>CAJQNH010000066.1 GCA_905479615.1 uncultured Eudoraea sp. | reverse complement strand
TGTTTCCATTTTACAAGCCCCCAAAAACAGAAGGGTCATAAAAAGGACAATTAAAACAGCAGGCTTTTTCGTTTTTGATTTCATAATATTAAATTTCGAAAGGGTTAATTCTTATTTAATTCACTTTTGAGCAAAAACTTTTCGATTTCTAGTTTGAGATCTGCCAGGGAATATCTTTATTCTTGGACAAGAATTGGCTTTTTGTCAAAGGCTGTAATTTTTATAATTCGCTAACAAATATATTAATCATTAGCCAATTCCTTAAATATTATGGCATTTTCAGCAATCACCTCAATGGTCTTATAGTGTTGTGGTAAACCCTTTTTCAATACCTCCATTGAATTCTTTTCTATTTCATTAGTCATTGTATTTTTTAATCTCTGATACAAATTTATGCCTAACTCCTGTCTTAGGTGAGTTGCTAACCATGTGTTAAGGTTACAAAACCCTTTATTATCAGGTGGCTAACACATATTATTGCCAGGAAAGTACTATTTAATCTTCCAATGGTGGTATCTTATAGTTCTTTGTTGGTTGAAATTTATCGAACATATTAATTAATTCGATGACTTCAGTTTGATTTCCTTTCAATACACTCCACAAGCAAAAAGCGGCACCATAGGTGTAGTTTTGCTTTTAGGAAGTTACATCAAACTTGTTTGGAGTTATAGATAATCCAGAATTCTTTCCAGGACCATGCCCCGAGATCCTTTAATCAGGAGATTTCCTTTTTTTAACTTATTACTTTTAAGGAAGCTGGATAAGTCATCAAAAGTCGCAAATTTTGCCAAGTCCGACTTTGTTTTATAGAAATTCTGTCCTACTAAAAACACCTTATCAAAATTCATCCCTGAGACTAGATCAACAATTTTTTGATGTTCCTCATTGGCTTTTTCACCTAGCTCAAACATATCTCCCAGGAAAGCAACTTTCCCACTCCCGGGAAAATTCTTAAAATTATTCAGGGCCGCTTCCATGCTATTCGGATTTGCATTATAAGCGTCAAGAATAATGTGATATTCCTTCTTATCTATAATCTGTGAACGATTGTTTTGTGGAATGTAGGCTTCAAGCGCATTTTTAATTTCCTCTAATGGCACATTAAAATATTTTCCCATTAGCACTGCGGCACAACAATTATTAAAATTATAACTCCCTATTAGCTGGGTGTTAATTTCGGATTTTTCTGCTTCCAGCTTTACAAAAGGATGTGCTCCCAAATAATTTATCCTATAATTATTAGGATCTGAAGTGCTAAAGCCAAATTTTCTGGGGTAACTTCTTAATTTTTTTTTCTGAATTGCATCATCTGCATTTAAAAAAGCAAATTTTTTGTTCGCAATAAGGTGGTCGTAGAGTTCGCTTTTACCTCTTATAACACCCTCTACACCTCCAAAGCCTTCCAGATGGGCTTTCCCAAAATTAGTTATATAGCCATAATCTGGTTGCGCAAGCTTGCACAAAAACTCGATCTCTTTTACGTGGTTTGCACCCATTTCAATAATGGCGAATTCTGTATTTTTTTTAATGGTAAGTAGCGAAAGCGGAACCCCTATATGATTGTTTAAGTTTCCCTTGTTGGCAATCGTATTATATTTCCTGGATAAGACAGCAAATATTAATTCTTTGGTTGTGGTTTTTCCATTACTTCCTGTGAGCCCAATAATTTTTGCTTTGCAAAAATTCCTGTGATAGTTTGCCAGTTCTTGAAGGGATTTTAAGACATCGTCTACTAAAATAAAAGCATCACCTTTTACATACTTTTCTTCGTCTACAACAGCAAATGCCGCACCATTACTTATGGCTTCAGATGCAAATTTATTGCCATTAAAATTTTGACCCTTAAGGGCGAAGAATATACAATTAGGTTCAATGTTACGGGTATCTGTGGAGACCTGAGGATACTTTAAAAAAAGTTGGTGCAATTTCTCAATTGTCATAAAACAAATATATAAAAAAGCCCCGATGCTAACATCGGGGCTAAATTCTTATTCTACAAATAAAATTATTTGGCTTTTTTGCCTCTTACAGTTTTATTTTTGGTCTTTGCTTTAGATCCAACTCTGGACATCGCACATCTGAATCCTATATAATCTGTGGCCATGTATTGTGGTAAAAATCTCCGCTGTGCAGGATCTAACCAGTATGCACGGTCTTTCCAGGAACCACCTTTATAAACCCTGACTTCATCATTAATAAGTGTCGACCTATTATTGCTTTTGTCATACTCGCGAATTATTTGTCCGGTAGAATCAAACTCTACATTGTGTTTTGGAGAATCATACATCTTTCGGGCCGGATCCTCATCATCATCCCCAGCAAATCGGTCAAAGAATCTGGATGAACCAGCATCACCATCCCTGTAGCCTCTGTTATCACTATCTGAGAAATTGGTTCTTAAATAGGTTTCCTGTTCATCAACAGCTACCATTTTAATTTCACCAGGTAGATTTACAGCTACAAGTTTTCCATTAGGTAACGTATCATAAATTATACTATCTCGCAGAATAGTTACCTTTCCATCTTCGCCTATCGCCGTTTTCATGTAAATATTTCCTCTATAGTAGTTGAAATCACTTATTTGGTCATCCACAATTGGTCTATAAACATCAGCAACCCATTCGGCAACATTACCTGCCATATCATAAAGACCAAGATCATTGGGTTTATATGATTTTACTTCTGCGGTGATATCAGCGCCGTCATCGGACCAGCCGGCTATTCCGCCGTAGTCACCTTTTCCTTGCTTAAAGTTTGCTAACTGATCACCTCTTCCCACTCGTTGGCCATTTCTTGTATAATCGCCTTCCCATGGATATTTTTTTCTACCTCTATAATTATTGTATTCCCTTGATCCCTGTAATGCAGCAGCTGAATACTCCCATTCGGTTTCCGTAGGCAGCCTATATGCAGGCATAATAATACCAGTACTTCTTGTGGCAAAGTTGGAAACAGAATCTTTTTTCATTTTGCCTTGCAGGGAATCTATTTGTCCATTATATACAGATTCTGGACGATTTAGATAAGCTTCAGTACTAAAAGTGCCTTCCACCTCACCAGACATTGACTGGTATTTTGCATTCTGAGCTAAATAACCTTCTTTTTCCAGCATTGCTTCGTTAACCCTGTCAGTTCTCCATTCGGCAAACTGAACCGCTTGTATCCAATTCACACCAACCACCGGGTATTCAGAATATGCCGGGTGCCTAAGGTAATTATTTGTCATGGTTTCATTATATCCCAATCGGTTTCTCCATACTAAAGTATCCGGAAGAGCGCCTTTATAAATATTAGCGTATTTTGGATTTTCTGGAGGGTATACCGCTTTAAGATAATCAAGGTACTCCTTATACATTACATTGGTTACCTCTGTTTCATCCATATAAAAAGATTGAACATGCTGTGCACTTGGAGTATTATTCCAGTCATGCATTACATCATCCTGTACCTTTCCTTTTGTGAATGTACCTCCTTCAACAAAAACAAGTCCGGGACCCGTTTCTTGTTCTCTAAAGTCAGAATTGTGCTGAAAACCACCCTCTTTGGAGTTTATTTTCCAGCCTGTAGCTCTTGAAACATTCTTTGATGATGCTGAGGAAGATTTTTTACAACTATTAAATGTAAAACTTCCCATTATCACTGCACAAGAAAGTACAACTTTGATTAACTGTTTTTTCATCTGTATTTAGGACTTAAGTTCAATATCAAACCACATTTATCGCAATTTGATAGAATATTTAAATAAAATTGTGTCGCTTTCGGCTTATAAAACGATGATTATTGCATAATATTTTATAGTTCCGAAAATATTTTTGCCCATTTGTACAGGCAAGATTTATTGGGACATTGTCCATTTTGATAACGGCACAAAACATAATATAGTATGGATAGAAACATTTCTTTTAAATTATTAATGACTATCCCTATCCTGCATCTGCACTTTACTTAACTTTAAATTAAAAGGTAATCTAAATAAAGTGCTCATTTTCAGTCATATTGTACTAAATTCCAAAATAATATACCCACAAATACAAGATATTTTTGAAATGCTCGTTACTTAACAAGTAATAAGACAAAATAAAGTAGATAATTAATTAGTTGTTATTTGCAATTTTGTGCTAATTCTACATTACATGACAAAAATGAGAAAATTAGTTATCCTGGTCTTATTTGCCCTGGTGTTTAAGGTATCTGCGCAGGAGCAGAATAGGGTAATAACCACAGCGGTACCCTTTTTAACCATAGCAGCGGACGCAAGGTCTGGTGGCTTGGGCGATATGGGTGTTTCCACTTCCGTTGATGCATTTTCACAGCAGTGGAACCCTGCTAAGTTTGCATTTGCGGAAAGAAAAACGGGTATAGGTTTGGGTTACACTCCTTATCTGGAAAGCATTATTACGGATGTCTCCTTATTAAGCGGGAGCTTTTATAATAAAATTAATGATAGAAGCGCATTTGCCTTTAGTTTGCGTTACTTTACTTTAGGTGAAATTGAATTAAGACAATTTGCAGGAGACCCTGGCACAATAGCCAAACCCAATGAATTGGCTATAGATGGCTCATATGCATTAAAGCTTAGCGATAAATTCTCTATGGCTATTGCCGGTAGATATATTAATTCAAATCTTAGATTACCTGAAAATGGGGATGTGGATTCGCAGGCGGCAAGTTCATTCGCAGTGGATATAGCCGGTTACTTTCGCTCCAGGGAAATAGCCTATAGTAGTTTTGATGGCAGATGGAAAGGTGGTTTCAATATCTCAAACCTCGGAGGTAAAATGCAATATGATGAAGGTGGTCAAACCAATTTTTTACCTACAAATCTGAGCTTAGGCGGAGGATTTGATTTTATTTTTGATCAGGATAATGTACTGGGCTTAAATTTGGAATTCAATAAACTCTTAGTACCAACTCCTCAGGACTTTAATGACGATGGGGTAATAGATTCTGCAGATAATGACATATATCAGCAAATTGGCTGGCTTGAAGGGGTATTTAAGTCATTCGGAGATGCACCTGGTGGGGTAAAAGAAGAACTTCAGGAGGTAACCTGGGCATTAAGTGCCGAATACGCCTATCAAAATGCTTTTATGTTTAGAACAGGTTATTTTCACGAAAGTGAATTTAAAGGATCAAGACAATTCTTTACACTTGGAGCCGGATTTAAATTCAAATCTGTCCAGATAGATCTTTCATACCTATTCTCTACTTCCAAAGTGAAGAATCCTCTTGAAAATACGCTTCGATTCTCGCTTACCTTTAATTTAGGGGCGGAATATTATAATGATTAAACAAAATTAGACCTATAAAAAAAACCTGTCTCCGGACAGGTTTTTTTATTGGGTAAGAAGCAGTTTTGCACAACTATCTAAAATAAAGTACATTTAGTTTTAACTCAGGTTAGCCTGGACATTTATCTGATTTTATGGAAAAACGAAGCATTTCTTTTGATTTACTGATTTTTGATACTTTGGATGAGCTTTCCGAAAGCGAAAAAGAACTCATGCAAATTGCGGTGGGAGCCAGAGAAAATGCTTATGCTCCATATTCGCAATTCATGGTTGGGGCAGCAGTACTTTTGGCTAATGATGAAATCGTAATAGGTAATAATCAGGAAAATGCCTCCTATCCTTCAGGTTTATGCGCAGAGCGGGTAGCACTTTTCCAGGCAGGTGCAAAGTATCCCAAAGTTGAAATAAAAACAATTGCCATTAGTGCATCATCTAAAACCCATAAAGTAGACAGGCCTGCAGCGCCGTGTGGAAATTGCAGGCAAGCCATTGCCGAATATGAACAAAAACAAAATTCGCCAATAACTATTTTAATGATGGGGGTTTCTGGTAAAATATTTAAATGCGAATCCCTGGAAGATATCCTTCCTTTAGCATTTGGAAGTTCCTACTTAAAATAATCTTTTTTTATACTTCTGAGGAAATTCTATGTAACCATAAATTCATTTTTTATACTGGATTTATACCTTTTTTATCATTTTTTTTTCACTATTGATTTAATGTGTATTTTTGTTTTTCCTTGATATTCCTGAACTATTCACATCTGAATTTTTCAGCAAAAAGCAAGTACACAATAAAGAAAATTATTTGATGAAAAAAGTTACCAAAGAGGTATACCTAAAATGGTACGAGGAAATGTTGTTCTGGAGAAAGTTTGAAGATAAACTGGCTGCTGTATATATTCAACAAAAGGTTCGCGGATTTTTGCACCTGTATAATGGTCAGGAAGCTGTTTTAGCCGGCGCCTTACATGCCATGGACCTTACGAAAGATAGAATGATTACGGCCTACAGGAACCATGTTCAGCCCATAGGAATGGGTGTGGACCCCAGGAAAGTAATGGCGGAATTATATGGCAAAGTAACCGGTACTTCGAAAGGAATGGGTGGTTCCATGCATATTTTTTCAAAAGAATATAGATTTTATGGAGGTCACGGTATTGTTGGAGGGCAAATACCCTTAGGTGCCGGTTTGGCATTTGCCGACAAGTTTTTTAAAAGAGATTCAGTAACTCTTTGCTATATGGGCGATGGCGCAGTAAGACAAGGCTCGCTGCACGAAACGTTTAATTTGGCTATGCTTTGGCAATTGCCGGTAGTATTCATTTGCGAAAATAATGGTTATGCTATGGGGACTTCTGTGGCAAGAACTGCTTATACCACAGATATTTGGAAACTTGGTTTGGGATATGAAATGCCTTGCGCTCCTGTTGACGGAATGGATCCAGTAACAGTGGCTGAGGAAATGAGTAAGGCTATAGAAAGAGCGAGAAGTGGAGGCGGTCCTACCTTCTTGGAAATGAAAACATATCGTTACAGAGGGCATTCTATGTCTGATGCTCAACACTACAGGACAAAAGATGAGGTTGAAGAATATAAGAAGATAGATCCTATTACTCAGGTTCTTGATGTTGTAAAGGAGAAGAAGTACGCTACAGAAGAGGAAATTATAGCGATTAATGATAGGGTGAAAAATCTTGTAAAGGAATGTGAAAAATTTGCTGAGGACTCTGAATATCCTCCTGTAGAACAGCTTTATGATATGGTTTATGAGCAAAAAGACTACCCATTTGTAAAACACAAATTATAAATAAATGGCAGAAGTAATAAATATGCCCAGATTAAGCGATACCATGGAAGAAGGTACCGTTGCAAAATGGTTAAAAAGTGTTGGTGATAAGATTGAAGAGGGCGATATCTTGGCTGAGATAGAAACAGATAAGGCCACCATGGAATTTGAATCATTTCACGAAGGCACCTTGTTGCATATTGGCATTGCTGAGGGAGACGGGGCACCAGTTGATACACTATTAGCAATAATTGGTGACGAAGGTGAAGATATTACTTCCTTATTAAACGGTAAGCAGGGAACTTCAAATAATGTAGTTGAAGCAGGGGAAGACACAATAACGCCGGAGAAAACAGAAGAACCTGCTGTAAAAGCAGAAAGTAATATTTCAAATGAAATACCTGAAGGCGTTGAGGTTATTAAAATGCCGCGCCTCAGTGATACCATGGAAGAAGGTACCGTTGCTACTTGGTTAAAAAAAGTAGGAGATGAAGTGGAAGAGGGCGATATACTGGCTGAGATTGAAACTGATAAGGCAACAATGGAATTTGAATCCTTTTATTCAGGGCAACTTCTTTATATAGGAATTCAGGAAGGTGAATCGGCACCGGTTGATGAAGTATTGGCTATAATTGGTCCGGAGGGGACTAATGTTGAGGCAGTATTGAAGTCTAAACCTTCTTCAACAACCGAAACAGCTACGACTGCGGAAACAGAGAAAATAGCTCCTCAGGAAGCAACAAATAAAGAGGTAAAATCATTAAACTCAGGACAGCGGGTATTTGTTTCTCCATTAGCCAGGAAAATTGCTGCGGAAAAAGGAATAGATCTTATGGCCGTTAAGGGCAGTGGAGATCATGGCAGGATTGTTAAGCGAGATGTAGAAAATTTTGTACCATCAAAGGATATTATTGCTCCTGCTGCGGTTGCTGAAACCAAAACAGCTTCAGAGAGTCAGGTTACTGCACCGCAAATCCTTCCAATAGGGGAAGAACATTTTGAAGAGGTAAAAAACTCTCAAATGCGTAAGGTAATAGCCAAACGATTGAGTGAATCCAAGTTTACGGCTCCACATTATTACTTGATGATTGAGGTTGATATGGATAATGCCATGGCTTCAAGGGTAAAGATCAATAGTCTCCCAGACACCAAAGTTTCATTTAATGATATGGTGGTCAAGGCATGTGCCATGGCACTTAAAAAGCATCCCCAGGTTAATACTTCCTGGAATGGAGATACTACCCGATATAATCAGCATATTCACGTTGGTGTAGCTGTTGCGGTAGATGACGGTTTGGTAGTGCCCGTATTAAAATTTACTGATCAGATGAGCTTGACGCAGATTGGTACTTCTGTAAAAGATTTAGCAGGAAGAGCTAGGGTTAAAAAATTAACTCCTGCCGAAATGGAAGGCAGTACTTTTACGGTTTCTAACCTTGGTATGTTTGGTATTCTTGAATTTACATCAATTATAAATCAACCTAATTCTGCTATTCTCTCAGTGGGTACTATTGCTGAAAAGCCTGTTGTTAAAAACGGACAAATAGTTGTTGGAAATACAATGAAGATTAGTCTGGCGTGCGATCATAGAACGGTAGATGGTGCTACAGGAGCCCAGTTTTTACAGACCCTAAGGGCCTACCTGGAGAATCCGGTTACAATGTTAGCATGATAAATAAAACTATTTCTTGAAAAACAGTTTGATTACACATAAAATAAGGTATCCGGAATTCTTAGGATACCTTTTGTTATTTAGAATCCAAATGAAGCATGTAATTGTATTTTTAGGATTATTTTTTTTAACGGCCTGTGGTTCGTTAAAAAAAACGCAATCGAATAATCCCCCTGACGGCCCTGACGGGCTTAAAGGAAATTTGGTAAGTACTTTAGTAGATAGCACCAGCGTGCTCGAAATAATGAACTTTTTAGCATCGGATGATTTAAAAGGAAGAGATTCTGGAAGTGAGGGGATAGAAAAAGCTGCAGAGTTTATAGAAGATATTTTTGTTCAAAATGGATTAAAGCCCTATTTCGCAACTTTTAAGGATACATTAGCCAATTTTCAAAAGCCGGCTTATAATATAGTTGGCGTTCTGAAAGGAACCGATAAAAAACTTCAAAATGAATATATCATAATTGGAGCACACTATGATCATATTGGCGTATTAACAGCCGAAAATGGTGATACAATTGCCAATGGGGCAAATGATAATGCCTCGGGAACCACTACGGTCCTGGAATTGGCCAGGTATTTTGGAGCGTCTAAAGGCAATAAAAGAAGTCTCATTTTTGCGCTATTCAGTGCCGAAGAGAAGGGTTTATTAGGATCCAACCATCTGGCGAAAAAATTAAAGGAACAAAACCTTAATCTTTATCTGATGCTTAATTTCGAAATGACGGGTGTACCTATGATCGACAAGGATTATATGATGTATGTCACAGGTTATGGTAAATCCAATCTGGCAGAGGAAACTAATAAATATGCGAATAAAAATTTGGTTGGCTTCTTACCCACGGCACAAGAGATTGGCCTTTTTCAAAGATCTGATAACTATCCTTTTCACAACGAGTTTAATATTCCTTCACAGACCTATTGCACTTTTGATTTCACTAATTTTAATTTCTACCACAAGGTAGGTGATGAGTTGGACCAAATGGATTTTGAACATATGGCCCAGGTAATAAATAATATGATTCCTGTATTGGAAGGATTTTCAAATTCCCCTGAACAAGAAATAAAGTATTATTAAATGGCAAATGTAATAATTACAGGATCTAGCAGGGGTATAGGATATGAACTGGCCCGTCTTTTTGCACAAAGCGGACATAAAGTTTTGGCTCTTTCCAGAAATGATAAACCAATTAAAGAATTGAATGAAGTTAATATTACTGCATTTCCTTTTGATATTTGCAATGATAAAGATTTTGAAAAGCTTGAAAATTTTTTAGAAGGTGGTTGGAAAACTATAGATATTCTAATTAATAATGCCGGACAATTACTGAACAAACCTTTTCTCCAGACTACAAGGATTGAATTTGAGGAAATATATAAGGTCAATGTATTTGGTGTTGCGGAACTTACAAGACTACTCATTCCCAGGATGACCTTAGGAGGTCATGTAGTTACCATTAGTTCAATGGGTGGTGTACAGGGTAGTGTCAAGTTTCCTGGGCTTTCGGCTTATAGTTCAAGTAAAGGTGCAGTTATTACACTGACCGAATTATGGGCTGAAGAATTTAAGGAAACAGGTCCTTCGTTTAATGTGCTGGCAATTGGAGCAGTCCAGACAGAAATGTTAGAAGAGGCTTTTCCCGGGTATGAAGCACCTATATCGGCAAAGGATATGGCTCATTATATTATGGATTTTGCATTAAATGGTCAGCGCTATTATAATGGTAAGCTTTTACAGGTAAGTAGCTCTACCCCTTGATTTAGATAATAATTTGTTTTTATATTTATTTCGCCCCTTTTTCTTAGCAAAAAAGGTCTTTATTACAAGCCTGGAAACAGTAAAAAATATTTTTATTTCAATGAATGAAACATTGTTAAAATACCTTCCCGAGAATGCAGTAAAGCCTTGTCTTGAACTCATAAAGGTAAATAGTGTAAACTTAAAAATAGTTAATCAGAGAGTGACCCGCCATGGAGATTATCGTCTCATGCCTAATGGTTCGCATCAAATTACCGTTAATGCCACTCCAAATAAATATCGTTTTCTAATAACGCTTATTCATGAAATTGGACATTTGGAAGCGTTTGAAAAATTTGGAAGAAGAATAAAACCTCATGGTACGGAATGGAAGCAGACTTTTCAGTGCCTAATGCTTCCATTTATTAGACCGGAAATATTTCCTTCCTCTCTTTTACCAATCCTGGCAAAACATTTTAGAAACCCGAAAGCCAGTAGTACTACGGATGCTAATTTGTCTATGGCTTTGAAAGCTTATGATATTCCTACTGATAAGATTCAAGTATTTGAATTACCTTCCGGTAG
This sequence comes from uncultured Eudoraea sp., assembly GCA_905479615.1. GTDB lineage: Bacteria > Bacteroidota > Bacteroidia > Flavobacteriales > Flavobacteriaceae > Eudoraea. The sequence goes on along the minus strand of CAJQNH010000066.1, from coordinate 163 downwards.
TATTTTTAAGTTATATAATGGGAAGTTATTTAAGAAGGGGCAAAGAAAAGTAAAAAGATACGAGTGTATTGAAATCTCGTCGGGAAGGATATACCTGTTTCAGCCCCATGCGGAAGTTGAGGTAGTAACAAATAAATAATAAATGAACAAAAATAAAAACTAT
>CAJQNH010000065.1 GCA_905479615.1 uncultured Eudoraea sp. | reverse complement strand
TGGAGAAATCAGCAACTGGAAGTTGGAGACGAAATATTAAAAGTAGGCCAGGACGGTGAGATACCGGTAAATATTGTTGGGATGCGTTTGGATGATGCTATAAAACTAATTAAAGGGCCTAAGGGTACGGTAGTTGATTTAACGGTTAGGAAAGTGGATGGCTCTGTCGAAGAAATTTCTATTACACGAGATGTAGTTGAACTTGAAGAAAGTTATGCCAAATCTGCAACGGTTACTAAAGAAAATCAAAAATACGGGATTATCAATCTTCCTAAGTTCTATGTGGACTTTAATGATTATGCCGAAAGAAATGCTGCTACAGATGTAGCCAAAGAAGTTGAGCTTTTAAAACAGGAAGGCGCTGAAGGCCTCGTAATTGACCTTAGGGACAATGGGGGAGGGTCTCTTAAAACAGTTGTAGAAATGGCCGGTCTTTTCATTAAAGATGGCCCTGTGGTTCAGGTTAGGTCTTCTGGCAAGGACAAGGATGTATATGAGGATAAGGATGAACGAATTCAATGGGATGGTCCGCTTGTTATTTTGGTGAATGAGCTTTCTGCTTCAGCTTCTGAAATATTGGCAGCTGCCATGCAAGATTATAAAAGAGCTGTAGTGATTGGCAGTAAGCAGACTTTTGGTAAGGGAACAGTACAAAATGTAATTCCTTTGGAAAATATTGTTAGAAGTAATGAACATGGTGATCTTGGAGCTATAAAACTTACAACTCAAAAATTTTATAGGATAAATGGGGGATCAACACAGTTGGAAGGCGTTAAAAGTGATGTTGTAGTTCCGGATAGATACAGCTATATTGACCTGGGTGAAAGAGATCAGCGTAATCCGTTAAGCTGGGATAAAATATCACCGGCAGATTACGAGCCATGGGAAGGTTATATTGATTATGAAACAACTATTGAGAATAGTACCAAGCGCATGTCTGCGAATCCTCAGATTACTTTAATTGAAGAAAACGCCAAATGGCTGAAGGAACAGCAGGATGAAAATGTGGTTTCTCTGAATTTTGATATCTACAAAAGAGAAGAGAAAAAGGATAAGGCAAAATCTACCTATTTCAAGACTATATCAGATTACGACTCGCATTTGACATTTGAATCTCTTAAATACGAAGAAGAACTTTTTACAAAAGATCCTGCATTAAGGGAAAAGCGTGACCGCTGGCATATTAATCTTGCAAAGGATGTCTATGTAGAGGAGGCAATAAATGTGCTTCAGGATTTGAAAATAAACAATATTAAAAACGGTAAATTAGCAAGTGTAAAAGGCTAGTAAATACTCGTTTACAGTTAAGAAAAGAGCTCCAATAAATTTATTGGAGCTCTTTTTATTTAATTTCAGGTACATTATGGTCAGTAGAGAAATACTTAAATAGCATTTTTAAGTTTGTCTGCATGTATTTTTCTAAGTTTAGCCAATTTTGGAGTAATTACAAAATTACAATAACCCTGACTTTGGTTATTCCGATAATAATCCTGATGATAGTCCTCAGCCTCATAAAATATTTTTAGCGGACTTAATTCTGTAACCACCGGATTCTCATAATAGGAAGACATTTCACTTAGAACCCCTTCTGCCACCTCTTTTTGATTTTCGTCATGGTAAAAAATGACAGAACGGTATTGTGTCCCAACATCTGCACCTTGTCTGTTTAGGGTCGTGGGGTCATGAGTAGTCATAAAAATCATTAATAAATCATGAAAAGAAATAACATCAGGATCAAAGCTTAGCTGAATTACCTCTGCATGACCGGTTAGTCCGGAGCATATTTCCCTATAAGTAGGCTTGCCTGGAGCATTCCCGCCTGAATATCCTGAGACTACCTTTTCTACCCCTTTCACTTCTAATAATACCGCTTCGGTACACCAAAAACATCCTCCGCCCAGAGTTGCCAATTCCAAATTTTTACTTTCCATCAACAACCTCCTTTTCAATTATCATAGACTCAGAGTTAATACAATAGCGAAGACCACTAGGTTCAGGGCCATCTGGAAATACATGCCCTAAATGCGCGTCGCAGGTATTGCAAAGCACCTCTACCCTGATCATTCCAAATGTGACATCCTTTTCATATTTGATGGCATTTTCTGCTATAGGTTGTGTAAAACTGGGCCATCCTGTACCTGATTCAAATTTAATTGTGGAATCAAATAAAGGGGTGCCGCAGCATACACAGGAATATTTACCGGCATCATGTATGCTGCATAATGCTCCTGAATGAGGTGCTTCAGTTCCTTTTTTTCGGGCAATCCTAAATTGGTCCGGAGTAAGTATTTCACGCCATTCATTTTCTGTTTTTTCAACACGCCTGTCTGGTGCAGGATTTCCGTTTACCGTAAAGCTCATTATGTTTTTCCAAGTCAACATCATATTATATTTATAGTGAGTATTTCAAATTTAATTTTTCTAAAATCTTATAAATTCCCTGAAAGGGAAAATAAGTAATTTTTGTCGGATTTATAGCTTCTAACTTACAATCTATGCAATATAATATTCAGTGAAATTAAACTAAATTTGACCTATGAAACAAAGCAGATCACGAAGAACCAACAGAAATATTTATATGTCTTTGTTGATCCTTTGTATAGTAGGTTTTTGGGTGTTTGAGAATTTTTATACTCCCGATTTGTATTCTACCCCTGCTGATGATGTTTTAACTTCTGAAGTGCCGAATGAAATATTGCCCGCTTCAACTTCTGGAGAAATAGTTGTTCACAGTAATTATATTCTTTCCTATAAGGAACGTTATGAACAGGCCGAATGGGTAGCTTACGTTCTAAATCGAAGTCATCTTACTTATGACAACAGGAAGCGGCCGTATTATATTGAAGACCCAAAAGTAAGTACTAAATCTGCTGATTGGAGAAATTACAAAGGCTCCGGATATGACAGAGGTCATCTTTGTCCGGCAGGAGACCGAAGGTTTTCGGTTTACGCCTATAATGAAACTTTTTATACCAGTAATATTAGCCCGCAAAAGAATGATTTTAATTCGGGGATATGGAATGAATTGGAAAAGAAGGTAAGAAGTTGGAGTAAGCAATATGGGAACCTGTATATTATTACCGGGGGAATTTTAGAAAATGGCCTTCCTACAATTGGGGAAGAAGATGTTGCAGTCCCCAAAAGGTATTATAAAATTGTAGTCAAAGAAGAGGAAAAAGATATAAAAGTTGTTGCTTTTCTAATTCCTCACCGGGACACGAAGGAACCACTTAGTAATTTTTTGGTTAGCGTAGATGAATTGGAGGAGGTAAGCGGGATAGATTTTTTTAGTAAAATGGATGAAATTACCGAATCGCGCCTGGAACGTAGTATAGATACAAAGCAATGGAATTTCTAGCCCCATTCATTTAATCTGTTCGCATCTAATTTCAGAAATATAAATAAAAGAATTGTAAACCCTAGAAGGCCGGATCCTCCATAGCTGAAGAAAGGTAAAGGAATGCCAATGGTGGGCAGTACGCCGATGACCATTCCAATATTGATAAAGTAATGGATCAACAGTATAGATATTACTCCGTATCCATACATTCGGCTGAAACTGTTTTTTTGTCTTTCAGCCAGATAAACAAGTCGTAAAAGTAGCAATGTAAAGAGAATAACTACGATGGATGTACCCAGAAATCCCCACTCTTCGCCTACGGTACTAAAAATATAATCGGTATGCTGTTCAGGTACAAAATCCCCCTTTGTTCTGGTGCCTTCTAAAAAGCCTTTGCCAATGAACCCGCCAGATTCGATAGCCTTTTCAGATTGGTATGTATTATATCCTATGGTTTTACGAATTTCTTCGAGTTTATTTGGGTCTTTTTCCAACCGAAGCCAAAGACTGAATCTGTCTCTATGACGTTGCTCAAATACATTATTAAAAACAAAATTAACAGATAATGAAAAGGCTATTGAAACAACAAAAACAGTTATTAAGGGCAAGACTGGAACTTTAAAAGAGGCTCTTTTAAGTAAAAGAAAAAGAGCAATTATTAAAGCTAAGGCAATTCCTACCCAAATAGTTCCGAACATTAAGGTGGTTATGAAAATCAGGATAGTTAAAATGGCAATACCCAGATAAAAAAGTGGCAACCCCTCTCTGAAAAGGACAAAGATCAGGGAGAAAAATACTAACGCACTGCCCGGATCTGGTTGTGGAATAATTAAAATGACCGGAATTAAAATAATTAAAAAAGAATAATATTGATCTTTCCGGTTTTTAATATCTGTTTGAATATCACTTAAATACTTAGCTAAAGCTAAAGCGGTGGCAACTTTGGCGAGTTCAGAAGGTTGAAAATTAAAAAATCCCAGGTTGTACCATGAAGTTGCTCCGGCAATGGTCTTGCCAAAGACAAAAAGGCCTAAAAGAAGAACCATAGAAATTATGTACAAAACACTGGAAAAACGTTCATAGAAACTGGCCTCAAGGGCAAGTATAACCAGTATACTTATAAGACTCAACCCAATAAAAATCAATTGTTTTCCGTACAACTGACTAAAATCGAAAACAGAGGAGTTGTTTCCTGAAAATGTACTGGAATAGATGTTTAACCAACCTATCCCTACTAATAAAAGATAAAATAAAACGGTAAGCCAATCAATTCGCTTAAATACTTTCCTACCAGACATACTCATTTATCTTGAATTCTTCTCCGCTGTATGGCTTGGCATATTCATGTTCAAGAGTTTTGTCGAGCATTCTTTTTTCGAGATCCTTTCTGGTAATAGTTCCTTTGAGGTACTTTTCTATTAATAGAGACGCTATATGCCCTGCATATCTTGAGCCATAATAGCCATTTTCAATATAAACTGCCAATGCAATTTTTGGATTGTCGACAGGAGCAAAAGCCACAAATACTGAATGATCTGTAAGTTGTACACGGATACTATCTATTTTTGTATAATTCTCTACAGTACCTGTTTTGCCTGCAATTTCTATTCCGGGTATTTGCACCCATCTGCCTGTACCTTTTTTATACACATCGGCCATGCCTTTAACAACAGGTTCAAAATGCTTTTTATCAATAGTGGTATACTTGGGTTGTACATATTCTGGAATACTTATATCCTTACCTTCAACTTTCTTCAGGATATGAGGGGTAAAATAATAACCACGGTTCGCAATAGCCGCTGTCATATTTGCGAGTTGAACCGGTGTTGCTGCAACTTCTCCCTGTCCAATGGAATTAGAAATGATATAAGATGAAGTCCAGCGATTATCTCCATACCATTTGTCATAATACTCTTTACTGGGAATTCTTCCAGGTCTTCCGGTAGGAAGATCATAACCTAAAAAATTACCAAGGCCAAAACTATTCATATGTTTTTCCCAAACGTCCTGGCCTTCATCTGTTGTTGGAAATCTTTCATAAATTTTCCGAAATGTTCCTGCGAAGTATGCATTACAGGATAGATATATTCCACTGTTTAAATTTCTTATCCCACCCCCACAATGACAACCTCTCTTTGTTTTACCCACATAAAATCCATTGTAACAGCGAAAAGTTGTACTTGGCCGGATCACTCCTTCTTGCAACGCAATTAGGGCATTTAATGTTTTAAATGGTGATCCTGGAGAGCCTTCAGCCGAAATAGACCTATCAAAAAGGGGTTTGGATATAGTATCATAATGTAGTTTGCTATAGTTTTTTGAACGTTCCCTGCCCACTAGTAATGCCGGATCATAGGTTGGTCCTGAGATCATAGCTAAGATTTCACCTGAAGATGGTTCTATAGCAACAATTCCTCCCCATTTACCATGCATAAGTAACTCCCCGTATTCCTGAAGTTCCTTGTCCAGAGTGAGACTTATTTCCTTCCCTTGTTCCGGAAGGGTGTCAAGAATACCAGCTTTATAGGGTCCTATATCTCTGTTGAATCTATCTTTCTGAATATATTGCACCCCTTTTCTACCTCTTAAAATTTCCTCATATTGCTGTTCTACCCCTTTACCTCCGGTTAATTCCCCCTGTACGTAGTACGGATTTCTTTCCAGGTCACGTTCATTTACCTCTCTAATATATCCCAGGACATTAGCAGCGGCTTTGGTGTCATAATATCTTAAAGACCTTTTTTGAATATAAAATCCTTCATATTTCCTCATTTTCTCCTGAAGCATGGCATAGTCTTCCTTAGAAAGTTGAGGTACTAATACTGAAGGCAATCTCGGAGAATAAATTCTGGCTTTTCGAAGTTTTTGTATAAATTTTTCCTTATCAATTCCTAAAAGGCTGCAAAATTCAAGGGTGTCCAGAGGCTTAACTTCCCTTGGAATCACCATCACATCATAGGCCGGATCATTTCCCACCAAAAGTTTCCCGTTTCTATCATAGATGTAACCTCGTTCAGGATAATCGTATATCGCTTTAATAGCAGGGTCTTCCAAAACCTGATCTGGTGAAAAGCTAAATATTTGCAAATAGGACAGCCTACCTATAAAGGTAATTCCGATAAGGACAATTATGGATGATAATAATATTTTTTTCATTGAAATTTAGCTTTCAATATTTAGCTAGAATGCCTCTTATTCTTTCTTTACACTGAAAAGTGAACCAAAAAGCAAACACAATATTAGCGTGGCAATTCCGGTAAAAATAACTTTCTTTAAAATTAGCAGCAAATTTGATAAACTGAAAATTTCCAGAGTAAAGAAAATAACATGATGCGCTACAATTAATAACGTCAAAAAAGTAATTTGTTGTACCCTGGTACTGTTAGATAATCTGAAACTCTGAAATTCGTAATTAACCCCAAAAACAAAACGCATAATAGTTGGTCGCAGATAAGCTATTGTAACAGTAGATGCCGCATGTAAAGCCATAGTGTCAGAAAAAAAATCAATGCATAAACCGAGTAAAAATCCTGTAAAAATAAAAACTGATCTATTTTCCTTTATTGGATACCAATAGAGGAAAAGGATATAGACCATTGGATTGATAAAGCCAAAAAAATTCAACCTGTTAAATACTAATACCTGAACCAGCACAAGTAAGGCGAATCTAATGAAATTTATAAAGTAATAACTACTGTTCATTGGCAATTTTGGCTTGGAGCTCTAAGATCTCAGGTCTGTTTTTGTTATAAATGATATAGGCATTTTTAACATTGGACATATCGTTAAAAAGTTCTACATCGATACTATAAAAACTTTTTGATACATTCAGGTCAAATTTTTTAATAGTCCCTATTGGAATATTTTCTGGAAAAATACTGGACATGGCCCCCGTAACTATGGTGTCACCAACTAAGAGAGGCACTAATCTGGGAATATCTTCCAGTTTAACCTGGTTATAACCTCGTCCGTCCCAAACTAAAGATCCAAAATAATTAGTATTCTTAATTTTCGCATTTATATTGGATTTAGTATTTAAAATACTTTGAACAGAGGCATAATTTTGTGTGGTATGTTCAACAATCCCAAGAATTCCCTTGGCCGTAATTACACCCATATCCTGTTTAATACCTTGATTTGTTCCTTTGTTTATTGTGATATAATTATTTGGGCTTGAGTAGCTGTTCTTAATAATTCTTCCGCTAATTATAACAAAATCTAATTTGGCAGTATCCAATTGGACAGTGTCTTCAATATTTAGATTAAAAAGCAAATTTCGCAGTTTTTTATTTTCTTCGACCAGTTTTTTGTTTTCCTCATTCAGCTTAAAATACTGTGTAACACCATCTGCAGTATTGTAGATAGAACCGGATATTCGGCTTGAAGAATTAAAGTATTTAGATCTGTGATAAGAATGAGAATCAATTGTAAAGGCCAGGGAAATTAACAGCAATAATAAATAAAGCAGCGAGGTTTTATACCTAATGATAAAATTGATTATCTGCTGCATTCACTTGTTATGTTAAGTGTTTAAAATGAGATGCCAAGTCTTAACTTAAATCCTCACCGCTTTCTGGTTATTTAATTAGAATACTTTTGTAGCGTTCCAGATTTTTAAGCGCTATACCGGTACCTCTAACTACAGCCCTCAAAGGATCTTCTGCGATATAAACAGGCAGGTCTGTCTTTTGAGATAACCTTCTATCCAATCCACGAAGCATTGATCCGCCACCGGCCAGATAAATACCTGTATTATATATATCTGCTGCTAATTCGGGAGGAGTTTGTGATAAAGTTTCCATAACAGCATCTTCCACACGTAAAATGGATTTGTCTAAAGCTTTTGCAATTTCTCGGAATGAAATAGAAACCTGTTTTGGTTTACCTGTAAGCAAATCCCGGCCTTGCACAGACATCTCATCTGGTGGAGATTGAAGATCCTCGGTTGCGGAGCCTATTGTTATTTTAATATTCTCTGCAGTACTTTCACCTACGTATAGATTATGTTGGGTACGCATGTAGTAAATAATATCGTTGGTAAATACATCACCCGCTATTTTAACTGATTTGTCACAAACAATTCCACCTAAAGCTATTACTGCTATTTCCGTCGTTCCACCACCTATATCCACAATCATATTACCCTTGGGTTGCATAATATCCAGGCCAATACCTATTGCTGCTGCCATGGGTTCATGTATAAGGTAAACTTCCTTGCCATTTACGCGCTCTGCAGATTCCTTTACTGCGCGCATTTCTACCTCTGTTATACCTGAAGGAATACATATTACCATCCTTAATGCGGGCGGAAACCATTTTTTCTTCAGGGCAGGAATGTTCTTAATGAACATATTGATCATTTTTTCAGAGGCATCAAAATCTGCGATCACCCCATCCTTTAGAGGCCGGATGGTTTTAATGTTTTCGTGGGTTTTCCCCTGCATCATATTTGCTTCCTTACCCACAGCAATTATTTTACCAGTAATCCTGTCTCTTGCAACAATAGACGGACTGTCCACAACCACCTTGTCTGCATGGATAATAAGAGTATTTGCAGTGCCCAGGTCGATAGCTATTTCTTCAGTTAAGAAATCAAAAAATCCCATTAGCGTTAATTTGGTTTCGGTTTAAAAGGTGTATTTCATCGACAAAAGTAGTAAAATTAATGCTTAAAATGACG
>CAJQNH010000064.1 GCA_905479615.1 uncultured Eudoraea sp. | reverse complement strand
AATAGCACTGTATCCCAGAGGACAGCCATTACACATATAATAGGCCCATTCACTAAGATTAACTTTACCTAATATTAAAGCTTTGTTTTTCTTTAATTGTTCAACAATAAAGGCATCTTTTGTTTCATTATCTTTCAGGGCAATTGCTCCGGCCGTAGTATTCATCCCGGCTGTACCAATATTGTCTTTAAGGAGAATCGGCATGCCAAAAATTGGATGACGGTCTTCTGAAATTAAATTGTCAAGCTCCCTGGCTTCCTCTACCACATTTTCATTTAAAGCTATTATAGTATGTAATGTAGTACTGCTATCCAGCTCAAAATGATAAATTCTATAGAGAAAAAACCGAACTAATTTTTCATAGGTCAATTTTCCATCCTTTATGTGCCCTTGTAGTGTGGGTATATCCTGTTCAAGTATCAGGGGTTTTAGTTGGTCATAATCAGTCTCCGACATTTCTGCTACTTCGTGATAGAGCGGCCGGAAACTCTCATTTTTGTCTGACACCCTGGACTGTATCAGTTTGTAACGCATTCGTGATTTTTCATGCTCCTGGCTCGCTGCTACTTCAGAGGAGTCATTATAAAGCTCCCAAAGCACTATCGAAGAGTAATTAATTTCCTTAGATTCCTTACAGGAAATGATCAATAAAAGACCAAAAAAGCAAACTAGTTTATTCATCGTTAATTTTTGACTTGTTTATTTCTCCAATTAGTGATGTTTTTTTTATTCATGCGCACAAATTCATCTTTATCTTCTTTTTGGGCTAATTCTAATGATTTTTGTGCTGAAATAATGGCACTACCATAATCTTTCAAGGCGGCTTCAACCAAAGATTTAACCCTGTAAAAATAATAGGTATCCCCTCCTAATTCAATTGCCTTATTTAAATAAGACAGAGCCTCCGGGTATGATTCTCCCTGTTCCTGCAGATAGCGTGCCACCTCATAATATGTTTGAGCGGTAGGATTTTTTTCTATACCAGAAGCAATCTCCTGCTTCATTTTTGTCTCAGTATCTACTGAAATTGGGATTTTTATAAGTGTATGTTCCCAAATCCAAAGCATATTAATGGAATTGTGGTCAATTAGATCAAAAGTAATCAGGAAGTTTTCCTGATAATTAGGAATTTCTTGTGGTTTTATCCGAATCCTGAAAGCATCTTCTTCCGGATCATAAGCTTTTCTTCCATCACCCCAATGCTCCGTATTTTTGTGAAAAACTACGTCCCAGTGACCTTCATAAGGAAAGGCATAAAGCGCATAAGTGCCTTCAGGTAAATTATTACCCATAATAGTCAAATCGTCATCTGCTGTAAATTTGGTAGACTCATTTGCGCCAACACGCCAAATTCGTCCATAAGGAACAAGACCTCCTAGTACTTTTCTGCCTTTTGCCCCGGGTCTGGAATAGGAAATCGTAATTTTGGTAAGTCCAACATCCTGTTCAACCTTTGAAAACGGACTGGCTTTAGGAGCCTCAATTTGTGCAACAAGTATTGTTGAAAAGAATGTAAAAAGTATGAAGTTTAAAACTTTCAATTGGCAATACTAAAGAATGAATCCACAAATTCAAATTTATTGAATACCTGAAGATCCTCTATTCCTTCACCAACACCTATATATTTAACCGGAATCTGAAACTGATCTGAAATACCAATGACAACTCCCCCTTTGGCTGTGCCATCTAATTTTGTAACAGCCAATGAACTTACCTCTGTAGCCTTTGTAAATTCTTTGGCCTGTTCAAATGCGTTTTGACCGGTAGATCCGTCGAGTACCAAAAGCACTTCATGAGGTGCTTCATCAAGAACTTTTTGCATAACACGCTTTACCTTGCCAAGTTCATTCATTAAATTGACTTTATTATGCAATCTGCCGGCTGTATCAATTAAAACAACATCTGCGCCCTGGGTAACGGCTGAACTCAACGTATCAAATGCAACAGAAGCCGGGTCACTGCCCATTTTCTGTTTCACTAATGGAACATCTACGCGATCTGCCCAAACCTCTAGCTGATCTATAGCAGCGGCCCTAAAAGTGTCAGCTGCTCCTAATACAACTTGTAATCCTTGTTTTTTAAACTGATAAGCAAGTTTTCCGATGGTGGTTGTTTTACCTACCCCATTAACCCCAACAACCATAATAACATATGGCTTTTTGTTTTTAGGTACACTGAATTCTTGCTCTTCACCCACATGAGTTTCTGATAATAAGCCTGCAATTTCTTCCCGGAGAATTCCGTTAAGTTCATCGGTACCCATATATTTATCTCTGGAAACCCTTGCTTCAATACGTTCAATTATCTTTAGTGTCGTATTCACCCCAACATCAGAGGTCACTAAAACTTCTTCCAGATTATCCAAAACGTCATCGTCTACTTTGGACTTACCTGCTACAGCCTTGCTTAGTTTGGATAAAAAACTGGTTTTGGTTTTCTCTAATCCTTTGTCTAAGGTTTCTTTTTTCTGGGATGTAAATATTTTTTTAAATAAGCTCATGTTACCTCAAAAAAGTCATTTAGCAAATATATGAAATTAAAAAAGCCGCTCTCAATAGAAAGCGGCTCAGAACTCAATTTTAGTCAGTTTGTTACTTCTTATTCAACCATTCATTCACCATTTCTGGTGGCATAACAGATTCTACAAAAGTATATGCACCTGTTTTAGGTGATTTTACCATTTTTATAGCTTTGGTAAGTCTTTTAGAACTGGATTGTAAACTCGCTACCGTCTTCTTTGCCATGCTTTCTTATTTTATCTCTTTGTGAACAGTCATTTTCTTGAGGATAGGATTAAATTTCTTAACCTCTAACCTATCAGGACTATTCTTCTTGTTCTTAGTTGTAATATATCTGGATGTTCCCGGCATACCGGAGTTTTTATGCTCCGTGCACTCTAATATTACCTGAACTCTGTTTCCTCTTTTTGCCATCGAAATCTATATATTGAAGGATTATTTAATCAATCCTTTTGCTCTTGCTTCCTTTAATACAGCAGAAATGCCTTTCTTGTTTATCGATTTAAGAGCCCTTGTAGAAACCTTCAAAGTGATCCATCTATCTTCTTCCGGAATATAAAAACGTTTCTTGGAAAGATTTACATTAAATCTTCTCCTTGTTTTATTGATAGAGAAGGATACATTGTTCCCAAACATAGCTCTCTTTCCGGTAAGTTCACAAACTTTTGACATTACGCTATTTTTTACTTGATTTTAAACAGGGTGCAAATTTAATTCATTTTTGTGTGATGGACAAAATTCTCTTCTAGAATTTTAAAATTTCTTTTTGCAGCATCTGGAAAGCCTTATGAACTGCTTTTTGGACTATTCTTGTGCGGTGATTTCCCATCGTAAATTTTTCCACCAAAACATTATTCGGAGTAGCAATTGCAATATAAACAGTCCCTATTTCAGCATCAGAATCACCTTTTGTAGGGCCCGCATTACCAGTTGTTGCCATTGCAAAGTCTGCCTTCAATAATTCCCTGACATTAACAGCCATTGCTCGTGCAACTTCTGCACTTACTACAGAATTCTTTTTTATTAATTCCTCAGAAACATTAAGAACATTTATTTTAACCTGGGTGGCATAACTTACCACACTCCCTAAAAAATAAGCTGAGGCACCCGGAATAGCAGTTATTTGCTCTGCTATTTTGCCTCCGGTAAAACTTTCAGCTGTGGCCAGGGTCATTTTCTTCAAAGTAAGCAATTTAGCAACTCCTGATTCTATAGACCCATCCTCTTCTTCCCCATATATGATATCCCCGATTATGGAATACAATTTTGCCGATTCTTCTTTGACAGCATCTTCTATAACATCTTTATCTGCTCCTTTCGCCGTTAGTCGCAACCGAACTTTCCCTAAATTAGGGAGGTAAGCCAGCTTAACAAAAGAAGGTAAATTTTCCTCCCAATCCTCTATTCTTTCAGCAATGGCGCTTTCCCCAAGTCCATAGGTCATTATCGTCTTATGGTAAATGTACGGACGATCAAAAGTGGCTATAATCTTTGGGATAACTTCATTGTTTATAAGATTCTTCATCTCAAAAGGCACTCCCGGTAGTGATATAAAAGTGGCTATATCGGTAGTAATCCACATACCAGGTGCAGTACCATAGGCATTGTGTAATACTTGAGCTTTGGAGGGCACTAATGCTTGCTGCCTGTTGATAACAGATATAGGAGTGGCTATATATTTCTTAAACAACTCTTCTATATGATTTAATACCTGCTTGTTTTCAACCAGGTGATCATCTAAAAACTCACACAGCGTGTGTTTTGTTATATCATCTTTGGTAGGGCCTAAACCGCCTGTAATGATGATGATTTTTGCGCGC
>CAJQNH010000063.1 GCA_905479615.1 uncultured Eudoraea sp. | reverse complement strand
TAAGTATTTAAGCAGGGTCAATGCGCTTTCTCAGAATACATCGCAAGCACAGAGTAGTTTCCAGCAGTATCAAAAATTGATATTGCTTTTGGAGAATATGAAATACCAATCCCAATTGTTGCAGAATGAAAAGGAGTACATTTTGGAAGATGGTATAGAGGTTTCCCGGGTTTTAAAACAATTTTCAGGAATGTTGAATGCTTTTGACCAAAGGAATAATATGATTTTTGGTGCTTTGGCTAATGGGTTTCTATTGTGGGACCTCAGGTATGCTTATTCCATAGAGAAATGGATTAGTGTTCATGGCAATAGTGTAGAGCGCTGGCTTAATACCATAGCTTTTTTTGACTCTTATAACAGTCTGGGAAATTTTGCTTTTAATCACCCCGATTATACTTTTCCTGAAATCACAAAAAATGATCTTATCATTGAAGCCAAAAATATCTCACATCCCATGCTCGACCCGGCTGAAGGGGTCACAAATAATTTTAAAATTAGTAAAGAAGAATTTTATGTAATTACCGGCGCAAATATGGCCGGTAAAAGCACATTCCTGCGAACTATCTCCCTTCAGATTGTTATGGCCAATATAGGCTTGCCAGTATGCGCTACCTTGTTACGATACCAGCCCATTAAACTGATTACCAGCATGCGAACTGTAGATTCTTTGACAGAACATGAATCCTACTTTTTTTCAGAACTAAAGCGTTTAAAGTTTATTATTGATAGTATCAGGGATGATCAATATTTTATTGTTTTGGATGAAATCCTAAAAGGAACCAACAGCACAGATAAGGCTATTGGTTCCAGAAAGTTTATCGAAAAGTTAGTTGGTTCTAATTCAACCGGACTTATAGCTACCCATGATTTAAGTCTTTGTGAGGTTGCCAAAAGTCTGGAAAAGGTTGATAACTACTATTTTGATGCCGCAATTGTAAATGATGAATTGCATTTTGATTATAAGTTCAAAAAAGGGATTTGTCAAAACATGAATGCCTCATTTTTGTTGAAGAAAATGAAAATCGTTGAATAATAGATGGATTCACTAACGCAAATAGTTTTAGGGGCCTCAGTTGGTGAGGTGGTACTTGGTAAAAAGGTGGGGAATAAAGCGATGCTTTATGGTGCAATTGCCGGCACAATACCGGATCTTGATGTCTTAAGTCGCTATTTTGTAGATACGGTTACTTATACAGAATGGCACAGGGGTTTTAGTCATTCCATTCTATTTAGCCTTTTGTTTGCACCCGTTTTTGGTTGGCTGATTTCTAAAATTGAAAAAAATTCCGGAGTAAGCTGGCAGGAATGGTCTAAACTTATGTTCTGGGGTTTGTTTACCCATCCTATTTTAGATTCCTTTACCACCTGGGGTACGCAACTTTTTTGGCCTTTTGATCTTCGCCTGGCTTTCCAGAATATTTTTGTCATAGATCCTTTATATACGCTTCCTTTTCTGTTTTTCCTGATTTTGACCATGAGACAACACAGGCTGTCACCGGCCAGAAGAAAGTATAATCGAATGGGTCTTATTGTTAGTAGTGGCTATCTAGTGGTAACCTTACTATTGAAGGGAATTACATATAGGAAGTTTATTCATAATTTGGAGGATCAGGAGATTGCTTATGAACAGGTCCAAACCAGGCCAACCCCATTTAATTCAATACTATGGAATGCAAATGTAGATACAGGAAAAGAATATTTAATAGGAGAATATTCCTTGTTTGATACCAAACCAATTGTGTTCAGGGCTTATCCAAAAAACCATGACCTATTGGGAGAAATGGCGGGTGAGGATAAGCTTAACCGGTTAATAAAAATTACCGAAGGCTGGTATACCATTTCGCGGAAGGAACAAACCTTACTATTTAATGATCTTCGTTTTGGTTTGATAAGCCTCAATCCTATTGATCCAAAATTTGCTTTTAGTTATAAGTTGCTTAAACTAAAAAATGAGGTCATAGTTGAGGAAACCCCAAAATTCAAAGAAGACGCACAAAACGTTTTAATAGAACTATGGGCCAGAATCTGGGGAAATTAATCCCCGTGTTTCCAATTCTTTTTTATTAGTTAATATTCCTTACAGGCTTTTTATCTGAAGATCATGAAAAGTATCTGCCTGCAGACGCAGCAACTCTTCTGCTTTCTGTTTCTTATAGGCATACACAGCTTCTTCTTCTGCTATTTCGCTATAAATTTTTTCATTTAAGGTAGTATCTGTGGCCAGGATTTTTTGTCGCTGTAATACCTTTTGCATCACCCAGGTCTCCACGGCACTTTCCTCATCTTCCAGTTTCAGATCATAGGGTCCTTTTGGAGCCAGAAGCTTAACAATTATAGGCGATGTTTCAATCGCCAGGAATAACAAGAAAATAAAGAATGAGGGAAACCATGGCAGTTCTCCCAGGGCACTAATACGGGCCATAAGACCATCAAATCCGTCAATAATTGGCTGAGAATTGTCAACTGCCTGCGAATATTCTGTATTAAGCGCGGTGATCTGGGTTTCTATACCAGCTATTTTAGTTGCATTTGCTTCCTTTAATTGTCTTAATTCCAATAATGCAGCATCGTGCTTTTCGCGCTTTTCTTTATACACCGGTCCTTTGCCTAAAAGCATGGTTCCCGCTCTACCTTCCGCCTCTGAAATATAGGTATCGTACAGGTCGTTGGTCTCAATTTCTTTTATGTTTATTTCACTTTTGAGAGCTGTAATATCTTCATTCAGACTGGCAACCACGGGAGTGTACTGCTGCGCTATCTGTGCTTTATTAGCCAGCGTGAGTTCGTTTTTTTGTTCCAGTAAAACCTGGTTGATTTCCTTTTCGAAAATTTTCATTTCCAAAGGTTTTGAGATCACCACGGCAATAATGATGGCCAAAATTATCCTGGGGGTAGCCTGTAAAAATTCACTTTTAAGACTATCTCTTTTTTTAATAGTGGAGACAATAAACCTGTCCAGGTTAAAAATTAAAAGGCCCCAGATAAGGCCAAAAAAGATGGCGGTGTAAACGTTGTCAAATACGGTATAAAGTGCGTAACTACTAGCAATAAATGCCATTACAGCCGTAAAAAACACAGTGGCTCCTATGCCTGCGTATTTATTTTGTTCTCCTGAAGAACAGGAATTAAGAATGCCGGTGTCCGCTCCGGAACAGAGGATAAAAAAGCGTCGTATCATTATAGTGTTCGTTTTTGATTCTACTGGTTAGAACGCAATTTGCATAGATTTGTTACACTAAAATGAAATAAAAACACTTCATTAAGAAGGTTTTATGAATTTCAGGAATTTTCCTTTAATATTTTTCCAGGAATTCATGATGTATCTGAAATTTAAATTCCCTAAGAACGAAGTTCAGCATAGTATTTATAGAAATAAGGTATCGTTTCAATTCCTTTTAAAAAATTCCATACCCCAAAATGCTCATTCGGGGAATGAATGGCATTGCTGTCCAGTCCAAAACCCATTAAGATGGACTTAGATCCTAATTCCTTTTCAAATAACGGAACAATGGGGATGCTGCCTCCGTTTCTCTTGGGTACGGGTACTTTTCCAAATGTTGTCTCGTAGGCTTTACTGGCTGCCTGGTAACCTATACTGTCTATAGGGGTTACATAACTTTCGCCACCGTGGTGAGGAATAACTTTTACCTTGACTCCCGCAGGGGCAATATTTTCAAAATGGGTTTTAAAAAGTTGTGTAATCTCATGCCAGTCCTGATGAGGTACGAGTCGCATAGAGATTTTTGCATGTGCCTTGCTCGCAATAACTGTTTTTGCACCTTCTCCCGTATAACCACCCCAGATGCCGTTTACATCAAGTGTTGGTCTTATAGAGTTTCTTTCATTTGTGGTATAAGAAGTTTCACCAAAGACATCTTCAATGTCCAGCGCGGCTTTATAAGCCTCCAGATTAAAGGGAGCTTTTCCCATTGCGTTGCGCTCCTCCCTGCTAAGTTCATCTACCTTATCATAAAACCCGGGAATGGTAATATGGTTATTTTCATCATGCAAAGAGGCAATCATTTTTGCAAGCATGTTGATAGGATTGGCTACGGCCCCTCCATACAATCCTGAATGTAAATCCCGGTTTGGGCCAGTGACTTCTACCTCCACATAACTCAACCCACGCAGACCGGTAGTAATAGAAGGAATATCATTAGCGATCATTCCGGTGTCAGAAATTAGAATAATATCATTTTCCAGTTTTGCATGATTCTCTTTAACAAAGTCCGACAAGTTTTCGCTTCCAACTTCCTCTTCCCCCTCAATCATAAATTTAACGTTGCAGGGAAGCGCGTTGTTTGCAACCATAAATTCAAGGGCTTTCACATGCATATAAACCTGTCCCTTATCATCAGAGGCTCCGCGGGCATAAATGGCACCATCGGGGTGGAGTTCCGTTTTTTTAATCACAGGTTCAAATGGTGGGGAGTCCCAAAGATCTAAAGGGTCTGGCGGTTGAACGTCATAATGCCCGTAAACCAGAACGGTTGGTAGGTTCTTATCAATTGTTTTTTCTCCATAAACGATTGGATATCCCTGAGTTTCACAAATCTCAACAAGATCACAACCGGCATTTTTTAAAGAAGTGGCAAATGCCTCTGCAGTATCAAGAACATCCTGAGAATAAGCAGAATCTGCACTAACAGATGGCATTTTTAGAAGTTGGATGAGCTCATTTATAAATCGTTCTTTGTGTTGATTCAGGTAAGCCTTTATGTTTTGCATTATCAATAATTTGAAGAATGACTAAATTTACGAAAAGAAGGTTGATAATTTTAAACTTCGATTATTTTTAAATTGAAATTTTGCTTTATATTTGCAACCCCATAATAACGATAGTTCCTTCTCCATACTATTTCAAAGGAGAAGTTATCAGGATGGGAAATGCAGGCGTGGTGGAATTGGTAGACACGCTAGACTTAGGATCTAGTGCCGAAAGGTGTGAGAGTTCGAGTCTCTCCGCCTGTACAATTTAAAAACCTCCGTTGATCGGAGGTTTTTTGTTTTCAGAAAAGTAGATATTGCGGAGAGACGAGAAGTCTATCCCGCCTTTGGCGGGAAGTCTCTCCGCCTGTACGAAGTAAAGGCCCATCCATTTTTGGATGGGCTTTTTTTTATGAAAAGCGGAGATAGGAGAAGTTTATCCCGCCATCGGCGGGAAGTCTCTCCGCCTGTACGAAGTAAAGGCCCATCCATTATTGGATGGGCTTTTTTTATGAAAAGCGGAGATGGGAGAAGTTTATCCCGCCAAGAGCGGGAAGTCTCTCCGCCTGTAAAGTTTTAAAAGCTGCAAATTATCTTGCAAGCTCTTCTAATGTATTAGATCTTTTGGACACTTATGGCAGAATTAGTTCAGTGACTATCTAAAGGGTCTAATTCCTTAACTTTACCTTATCGATCCAAAAAGGTCAGTTAGCCAACATTAATCAACTTTTTTTTTCGAACAGGAATACAATTTTACATAAGATTTATAGTAAACTTGTGCAGCTGGTCGTAATCGATTCTAAAAACCAAAGATGCAAAAAACCACTAAGGAGCTTATTGACGGACAGGCTCTGTCGAAACTACAATACGCGACCTTTTTTGTATGCTTTGTTATGAATATTTTGGATGGGATGGACGTCATGGTTATTTCCTATTGTGCATCCGCAATTGCAAAATCCTGGCAGGTGGGCCCTGAGGAGTTGGGTATTGTTTTCAGTTCTGGACTTGCGGGGATGATGATTGGGGCTATGTTTTTGGCACCTTTTGCCGATAAGATCGGAAGAAAGAAAATGATATTGATCAGTGCATTTTTAATGGGTGCCAGTATGCTTATGACTGCCTGGTCACAAAATGTTTCTGAATTGATATTGTTGCGGTTTTTAAGCGGTATAGGCATAGGAAGCATGTTGGCAAGTACAGCAGCACTGACCGCAGAGTATGCCCCCGACCGTAAAAGAGATTTTTGGGTCAGTTTTGTTTTGTCGGGCTATCCCGTAGGAGCTGTATTAACAGGTATAGTATCGGCAAGTTTAGTACCGGCTTATGGATGGCCTATTATGTTTAAACTGGCCGGACTAGCCTCCTTTATCTGCTTGCCACTTATCTATTTTTCATTGGCGGAATCGATTTACTTTTATATAAAAAAACAACCCAAAGGAGCATTGCTCAGCGCAAATACAATTTTGAGTAAACTGGGACATGAGGCATTGGAAAGACTCCCAAAACGGGAGGTAAAATCTTCAGGTATTCCAGTGAACAAGCTGCTCAACAATGAGTACAGGATACCTACATACCAGTTATGGACAGCCTTATTCATGGCATTTGGATGTTTGTACTTTCTAATAAGTTGGATACCAAAACTTGCAGAGGCTACAGGTCTTTCAATGTCATTGGCAATCTATGCCGGTACGGTTTTCAACGTAGGGGCCTTTTTTGGGATCATTATCCAGGGCTATTTTTCCTCACGAACAGGATTAAAGAAGACAGTGGCTGTTTTTTTGGTGGTAACAGGCATTTTGATGGCCACTTTTAAATTGTTTAGTGGCTCCAGTTCCTTGCTCTTTGTAATTGGTTTGCTCGGTTTTACGCTGCAAGGTGGTTTTGTGGGATTGTATGCAGTTGCTGCAAGGATGTATCCAACAGAATTCAGGACCACCGGGCTGGGCTGGGCTATAGGCATTGGCAGATTCGGTGCTGTGATTGGGCCGGCTCTGGGTGGTATCCTTATAGGAATGGGGCTTTCGATGGCGGAGAATTTTTTGATTTTTTCCATACCGGCCATAATTGCGGGAGTGATCACTTTTTACTTAGCTTCAACAAAACTATCCTGAAGAAGAACTTTCCCAATATGTTTACAGGATAAAAGAAGCCCAGCTAATTCTAAGAACGGACTTAGAAAAAAAATTGACGATTGAAGAATAGCAGAAAGGGTGGGCTACAACTCTAAATCGGCATTTAATACCGCTTTTAATAAAATTACCGCTCAGACATTCTCTATGTTTAGGGATTCGTAACTATCTGATAATTAAGCATGTTTTGCATGTGCCGATAAGGAAGAACACCGTACTTATAGGGAGATTCTTTGTACGGTGTGCTGTATGCATAGATTTGTTTCATAATTAAAAAGTGAATTATTATGAATACACAGATCAAATCAGTAAACGAAAGAAAACATTATATAGATTGGCTCAGAGTTCTAGCTTTTGGCTTGCTCTTTCTCTTTCATTCATGGAGACCTTTCGATCACTTTCCCTGGCACATTAAAAATGAGGAGCAAAACTTTATTTTTGACATGCTCACTATGTTTACCCACGGATGGCGCATGTTCCTTATTTTTTTAGTGTCTGGAGCTGGTACCTGGTTTGCGATGCGATCACGTAAGGATGCCTTCGTCAAAGATAGAATCAAACGATTAATCATTCCTTTTCTATTTGGAATCTTACTTATTATACCTCCTCAGCGGTTTTATGAATGGATTATGTTCCGTGATTTTACAGGCAGCTTTCTTGATTTTCTAACTTTATATCCTTTTCAACAGCTTGATGCCAATATGGGTAGTAGTCTGTTGTTATGGTTTGGTCATCTGGGAACTCATATATGGTACTTACCTTTTTTATTTGTGATGACAGTGTTTGCGCTTCCATTGCTTAAAAAAATTCAAAACAAACGATTTGACTTCTCTGGGTTAAAAAATGTTATGAAAAGTAATTATGGGATATTCATTTTAGTGTTGCCAATGATTCTTGTCCGGGTCATATCAAAACCCATTTATCCCGAATACACAGATTGGGCAGATTTCTTCGTGTATTTATTCCCTTTTTTATATGGTTTCCTTTTTATGAGCGACCCTGAATTTATTACTATAATAAAGAAAAAAATGTATCTTTTTCTTGTTGTGGGGCTAGTAAGTTCAACTTACTTTTTATATACAGGTTCACAAAACCCGGAAAATGTCCAGGAATATTTACACCCAAGTTTTTCTTTATATCACATTCAGATAAGTATAGTATCTATGCTAATTGCTTATAGCTGGATTTTATTCTTTTTAGGTTTTTTTGCAAGTAAATTTAATTTCAAGCATTCCGTGCTTATACCTGCTAATATAAGTATCCTGCCCGTTTATATACTGCATCAAACCCTCATTATCGTATTTGGTTTTTACATCGTTGGCCTGGAAGTGAATCTGTATTTAAAATTCCTGATTATCACGGTTACTGCCATTCCAGCAGCTTTATTATTATATAAGATTATACAAACCAACAATATTTTACGATTTTTATTTGGCTTGAAAATAAAACAAAAGAAACAGCCTGCTCATGCTATACAAGACAAGAATGTGATTGCATTGGATAAGTAGGACTTAACTAAAAGTAAGAGGAGAATAAATTCGCAAATTAAAACTAGTGGTTAATGTAAATATTTTATAGGCTGGTAACTGTTTGAATAAACACCGGTAAAACGGCTGCTTATTGAAACAGTTATCAAAATTATTATACCCCGTGACATTATAAAACAAGAAATTTGAACCCTAAGGAATGATTAATTCCTCCAATTTCTTGGAAACTCTCCGTTTTTGTGGGCTACTGAATTATTTCTACATTTGGAGTGTATGCAGGAAATACCCCTTCACATTGATTTTATAGCCCTAATTGTACTAATAGGTTCATTTCTAAGTATTTTCACTTCTTACTTTCTAATTAAAAAGTCGTGGAATAGGAACTTGCCAAATCTCTTCATGGGTTTTTTTATGCTTGCAGTTGGGCTATCTATGTTGGAGGGATGGTTGAATTATACAGGCTATATATTCAAGATGCTATGGTTGACCAATTTTTCAGAACCAACTAATTTTATAATTGCTCCCCTAATTTATTTGTTTGTAGCATCTCAATTTAAAGATTTCAATAAAAGGATCTATTGGTTGCATTTCCTCCCCTTTTTATTCTGGTTGGGCTACTGTTTCTTCTTTTTCATTCAACCGGATGTGATGAAATACAATTCCACTATTGAGGTAATGCAATTGGATTATCCACGGATCAAAATTGTTCAGGAGATTTCTGATGATCCAATTGGAATAAGGAATTTTGTAAACGAACTGACGGGAATATCATTTATAATCTATAATATTCTGATTTTGAGATTAGTTTTTATAAAGGCAAGATCCTTAGGGCAGACCATCTTCAATACCACTAATCAGACATTGAAAACCATACGAAATTCTATCTACCATTTCGTTATAATAATTGTCATTTTTATAGTAGTAAAATTGGTCTTTAAACATGATGTTGGCGACTATTTCATTTATTTATATGTGACATTTATGGTTTTCACCACTGTTGCCCAAATCATGAATACATCTGATTATTACAATCAGGTATCTACCTTTTTAGAAGTCCCGAGTTTTAAGTATAAGAAGTCATCCCTGGATGAGGCAGAAAAAAATGTCATTCTCAACAACATCGTTTCCCAAATGGAAAATGAAAAATATTTTGTGAAAAGCACAGCATCTTTATCCGGTTTGGCAAAGTCCATTAATGAATCTCCACATCATGTTTCCCAAGTCATCAATGAAAACCTTGGGCAATCTTTTTTTGAACTTATGGCCACCTACCGAGTACGGGAAGCTCAAGAACTATTAAAGACGGATTTGGGCAAAAAATTGACCATTGAGGAAGTAGCAGAACAAGTTGGTTATAAC
Organism: uncultured Eudoraea sp.; assembly: GCA_905479615.1. Lineage (GTDB taxonomy): Bacteria > Bacteroidota > Bacteroidia > Flavobacteriales > Flavobacteriaceae > Eudoraea. The sequence goes on along the minus strand of CAJQNH010000063.1, from coordinate 1,881 downwards.
TCCAAATCGGCATTTAATACCGCATTCAAGAAAATTACCTCTCAAACACCCTCTACGTTTAGGGATTCGTAACCACCTGATAATCAATTATGTTTTATATGTGCCTATAAGGACGAACATCGTACTTATAGGGAGATTCTTTGTGCAGTGTGCTCTGTACATAGCTTTGTTTTATAATCAAACAGCAAAATTATTATGGACACAAAAATCAAATCAAAAAACGAGCGCAAGTATTTTATAGACTGGCTGAGAATTGGCCTTATCATCAGTGTCTTCTTCTTTCATGTCGGCATGATTTTCAGACCTGAACAATGGCATGTAAACAGTGCCGAATCATTTCCATTTTTAGACCCTATTATGTGGTGGTTACATTTATGGAGAATGCCGCTGCTATTCTTGGTTTCTGGAGTTGGCACTTTTTATGCGATTGGTCATAGAACCAGCTGGCAATATGTGAAGGAACGTTTTAGAAGGCTATACATTCCTTTTACGTTCGGCTTTTTCACCTTGGTTCCGTTAATGGTCTATGTGGAGCGTATTGAGAACTACGGTTCATTTTTAGATTACTTACCACATATGTTTGATGGCGGACCTTACCCTGTGGGGAATATTTCATGGCACCATCTGTGGTTTATTCTTTATCTGTTCATCATATCACTTTTGATCGCCCCGGTTTTAAACTATACCAAGAGTGGTCATTACAATATGGTAAGAGGGAGATTGATAGTGATCATTTCCAGAAAAATGGGTTTAAACTGGTTATTACCAATTATTATACTCTCGCAGCTGATCCTGAGACAATATTTTCCAAACAGCACACATGCACTGTATAATGACTGGGCTTATTTCACCTATTACCTGCTATTCTTTGTAAGTGGGTTTATGTTGTTCACCAGTGATAAAATAATTAATGCGCTTACCAAGGACCGCAGGTTGTACTTATATCAAACCATTGTTTTTACCATTGTACTCTTTGCTTTGCCGTCAATTTTTGGAGAATCTTCAAGTGTCCAGGATTATTCGCGCGGCATAACTGAAATGGTAATTTCATTATCCTGTGGATTAACCGCCATAGGTTACTTCCGGGAATACTTCAATAAGGATCATAAACTTAGAAAAGTGCTGAATGAGGCAATTTACCCCTTCTATTTATTACACCAACCAGCTTTAATTTTTGTTGGCTATGTTGTCCTGCAATGGGATATTTCTTATGGAATGCAAGCAGTTTTAATAACAGCGGTCTCGCTTGTATTTATTCTTTCAAGCTATTTTATCATTAAAAAATTCAATTTTTTAAGAGCGGTATTTGGGATGAAAAGCAAACAAAAGATAGAATCCTCAAAAATTGTTAACTTAAAGAACACCATAGCTTTTAATAAATAAGCGTAATAAATTTAATTTTCAAGTTCAAAAGAATGAAACTATTTAAAACCCTTAGACAAGACTTTATTAAACAAGGAAACGTAAAGCGTTATCTATTATATGCTGTTGGAGAAATCCTATTGGTAATGATTGGTATTAGTTTGGCATTTCAAGTAAGTAATTGGGATGATAATAGAATTAAAAAGAACACAGAAATAAGATTTTATGAAAATATTAAAGAACAAATAATAGATGATAAGGAATTAATTGCCGGCCAAAGACATTATAACAATCGTCATATGGTACAATATAAGTACGCCAATGAAATTATTGAAGCCAATGACCGAAGTAAATTAGATACACTCGGAATTATAGTTCGTAATCTTACCAATTATTCAGATTTTGATAAGGAAGGCAATATATACGAAACCATGGTGAATAGTGGACAAATTAAATTACTACAAAATCATGAAATTGTTAATGGTATTAGAGAGTTGGAAGAATTGTATAATTATATGA
>CAJQNH010000062.1 GCA_905479615.1 uncultured Eudoraea sp. | reverse complement strand
AGCCGAATTATTGGAATTAGCAAATTACAACGTCCTTACCGCTCCTGACGGTGAAAAGGGAGTATTGGTTGCCAAAACTAGTCGCCCGGACGTTATTATATGCGATATAATGATGCCGAAATTAGATGGATACGGTGTTTTAACCGCTCTTTCCGAAGATAATAGGACCAAGTCAATCCCCTTTATATTTCTCTCTGCTAAAACAGAACGAAAGGATGTTAGACAGGGAATGGAAATGGGTGCAGATGACTACCTGACTAAACCTTTTGAAGAATCTGAACTTATTGGCGCCATTGAAAGTAGGATAGCCAAGTCCAGTATTCTTAAAGAAGCGCAAGAAGAAAAGTTATATAATGATTTAGCAAGTGAAGCCCGGGTTAAGAGTATTCATCAGCTGAAGAATTTTATTGATGACAACGGTGAGGAATACAGGTTTCATTTGGGGGATTCAATTTACAGGGAGGGCGACAACTCAAATTTGGTGTATTTGGTAATAAAGGGAAATGCCAAAACTCATAAACTTGATGAACAGGGGAAGGAGTTGATCACCGGAATTTACAAAGCAGATGATTTTTTTGGATTCACCAGTTTCACTAAGAATATACCGTACCAGGAATATGCTACTGCCATGGAGGATTCTGTCCTAATTGCCCTGCATAAGGATCAATTAAAAGTGATTTTGGAACAAAATGGGGAATTGGTAATGGAGTTACTGCAACTTCTATCCGAAAACCTTGTACAGATCAAAGAGCAGTTGTTAGAAATGGCATACGGTTCTGTGCGCAAAAAAACAGCATCTACCTTACTTAAATTTACCGAAAAGTTGCAGGAAGATGAAGCCGGAAATATTCACGTTTTAAGGAGTGACCTTGCAAGTGTTGCCGGAATGGCTACTGAAACTTTGATTAGAACGTTATCTGCTTTTAAGAAAGAGGGTATAATTGATATTAAGGATAGAGATATTAAAATTTTAGATATGGATCGGTTACGTAAGATTCCTTATTAAATTTTTTGATAATGAAATGGAGGTGTACATGATGATAATCATTTTACGATTCATTTGGTGATCGTAGTTTTGTTCTTTAATAAATCAGAAATCAGACTGAAATGCAACGTATTTTAATCCCGACAGATTTTTCCGAAAATTCTCGTAATGCAATAAATTACGGGCTTGAATTATTTAAAAAAACCAAATGTATTTTTCACATCCTTCACATCAACCCAATCCCACCGTATTCAGGTGCTGGCTCTTCAGTTAAGGGCACCTCGGTTCTTCTTAAGGAAACCGTTTTAACTGAGAGTAAAAAAGACCTTAAAAAACTTTTAAATTATATTGAAGAACACCACAAAAATGAATTGCATTCTTATGTTTCCATATCAAAGTATGACTTTTTTGTAGACGGTATAAAGAGGGTAGTGGAGGACAAAAAGATTGATCTGATTATCATGGGTACTAAAGGTGCATCCGGAATTAAAAAAGTTTCAATGGGAAGCAATACCGGTGATGTGATTACCAGAGTAAAATGTCCGTTACTGGCAGTACCGGAAAATTCTACCTATAAAACACCAAAAGAAATAGCCTTTCCGACAGATTTTCATTTAGCCTATGATATTAATGTCCTGGATAGTCTGATTGAGATGGCCACAATGAACAATTCTATGTTACGAGTTGTTCATATTTCTAAAAAAGGAGAAATATTGAGTGAAGAGCAATTGAGTAATAAGGATTTTTTACATGATTATCTGAGAGGGATTGACCATAGTTTCCATACCTTAACCGGTTCCAAATTGGAAACGGCCATTCAATGTTTTGTTGAAAGCAGAGATATAGATCTCGTAGCGATGGTGGCTAAAAATCTAAACTTTTTTCAAAGAATTCTCTTTAGACCAGCCGTGGAAGAAATTAGTTACCATACAGATATTCCATTTTTGGTATTACATGAGTGAGGAATGGCTAAAATTACTACATCACATAGTTCTTTGTAATTACAATAAAAAGGGCATGATGGAACGCAATCATCCAGTTGTGATATAGTTACCTAAAGGATTCGACAATATTAATTATTTGCTCTTTGGGCAAAACACCAGATTGTCTCCATACCTGCTTTTTATCCTTGAATAGCAGCATTGTTGGAACACCCCTCACCTGATATTTAGAAGCAATGGATTGATTTTTATCCACATCAATCTTTATAATTTTGATTTTATCTCCCAATTCTTCTTTTACCTGTTTAAGGATGGGCCCCAGCATTTTGCAGGGTCCACACCAATCTGCATAAAAATCTACAAGAACAGGAATATTGCCGGCTGTTAATTTTTCAAAATTTTGTTTCATTTTCTGTTAATTACGTGTTGCTAATTTAGAAAAGTTATAGAATTCAGTAACTGATTAATGTCATGGTTTCTTGTCTTGCTTAGTATTAATTTTAGAGCGGTTATAAAGATAAATAGGATATGAGGAAAGTTGTAGTGCCCACAGATTTTTCTAAAAATGCATTTAATGCACTCAAATATGCCTGTCAAATATTCAAATACACAAGATGTGACTTTTTTATTCTACACGCGTATGCAGATGAGGTATACCAACAAGATAGGGTGGTAGAGCGGAGTATGTTAGATGAGTTAAAGGAGGTAACCTATAAGGATTCTGAAAAAAAACTGGCAAAAGTTTTAAAAGACATATTTGAGTATTCGCCTAATCCAAAGCATAAGTTCAAATCTATCTCGGCCTTTGGAACACTTACAGATGAGGTCAATGATCTTATAAATATGGAGGATGCGGATATTGTGATAATGGGCACAAGGGGTGAAACTAATGATAGAACAATAACCTTCGGAAGTAAGACTATTCAGGTTTTGAAATACGTGCAATGCCCTGTACTGGCCATTCCCGAAAATTACAAATACCATCAGCCAAAAGAACTTTTGTTTCCTTCAGATTATTTGGTACCGCATAAAAGGAGGGAATTAAAACTATTGTGCGAACTAACAGGTTCCTTTAGATCATCCATTCATATGCTTTATATAGATTCCAATAAGAAACTTTCGCTTCGACAGGAAGACAATATGAGATTTTTAAAAGAATGTTTGTACAAAGCCAACTTGTTTTTTGAAACAACAGAAGGGAAGGATAAAACCATTGCCATCACAAAATATATTGTGCATAAAGAAATAGACCTGCTGATAATGGTCAATTCCAGACATTCGCATTTTGAGCAGATGTTGCATCAATCCACTATTGAAAAAATTGGGTTACACATAAAAATACCATTCCTTGTTTTACAAAATCTGTCCCGTTAACAATTAAAATATGTACCGATGAAAAAAATAATTCTTCCTACCGATTTTTCCTATAACGCATATAACGCTATCTCTTATGCTATGAACCTCTTAAAGGATGAGGAGGCAACTTTTTATCTTTTAAATACCTATACTCCGGCAATTTATCAAACAGAATATTTGTTGCACAGTCCCGGTCAAATTGGCCTGGGAGATATTTACCAATCAGAATCTATAAATCAACTTGAAGAACTGAAAAAACAACTTGAAAAAGAGTTTAAGAATCCAAAACACACTATAATAGCACATTCTGCTTTTAATATCCTTGTTGATGAGGTATCTGCAATGGTTGCCAGTGAAGAAGCTGATTTGGTCATAATGGGTACTCAGGGAGCAACCGGTGCAAAAGAAATATTTCTGGGCACACATACGGTGCACGTTATTAAAAAAGCTACCTGCCCTGTAATTGCAATTCCTGCGGATTTTGATTATGAAATACCCAAAAAAATACTCTTTCCAACGGACTATGAAGTTGAGTACAGTGAAAAACAATTAGTGGGTCTTCTTAATTTATCCAAAATACACAATTCCAGTATTGAAGTCATACATATTTCAAGCGGCTATAACCTTACCGATCTTCAATTGCAAAATAAGGCCACATTGGAAAAAATATTAGAAGAAATCCCTCATTTGTTCCATGACCTCCCAAATCAGGAAATCATAACAGGAATAAATAATTTCCAACTAAAAAACAAGATGAACATGTTGGCAATGATACAGAACAAACACACCTTTTTGGAAAGTCTTTTTATAGAACCAGTTATTAAGAAAATAGGGTTTCATGTTAGCATCCCTTTTATGGTTATTCCGTAATGTAAATTTGAAAATTTAATGAAAAATATTCTTATTGCCACAGATTTTTCCAACAATGCCTACAATGCACTTTTTTACGCTACGAAATTGTTTAAAAATCACAATTGTTCATTCCATATTCTCAATGCTTATACTGAGCGTACCCCACTAAAAAGTAATTGCCAGGCTGCAGGCCGAAACTTAAGTTTGTTGCAACAACTGGGAGAGGAGTCTATGGAGGGGTTAAATGCTTTTTTACATAGGATTAATCTCGATACCGCGAATAGTAAACATCATTTTAGGATTCATTCAAAAAATGAAAATCTAATTGAATCGCTACAGCAAGCCATTAAAGAAACAAATGCAGATCTTGTTGTTATGGGTAATAAAGGGAAGACCGGGGCCAAATCCATTTTTTTAGCCAGTAATGTGATCAAATCCATAAATGCTATAAAGGATTGTCCAATATTAACCATACCAGGGGAAAAGGAATTTGTGTTGCCTGAAGAGATTGCTTTTGCAACAGACTACAAGAGGAATTATAACGCTAAATTATTGCAGCCTCTCCTAACATTAGCTACAAATTGTGATTCGTCTGTTTGTATTGTTCATATAAATGAAGAAGAAAGACTAAACCAGTTTCAGAAATCGAATTTATATACCCTTAGAGAGTATTTGGGAGATATAAGACATACTATTCACTGGATGCCTGATTTTGCCAATAAAACCAGGGCAATTACAGATTTTATTGATGAGTTGGGTATAGATATGCTGACAATGATTCATTACCAACACGGTTTTTTGGAGAAATTAACCCGTGAACCAGTTCTTGAGAAAGTGAGTTTTAATATCAATATACCCTTTCTTATTCTCCCATATACTGACTGATCTCTATCATAGGACAAACGATGGTTTAGTTTTATATAGTCAGTATAATTCTGATACTCGAGCTCATTATTAATTCATAATAATAAACACATGAAGAAAATAGGAATATGGTTAGATAAAGAAAAGGCACATTTGGTTACCATAAAAAATGAAGATGTTGGTTTCAAAACTATTACTTCAGAAATTGAATTCTTTCATCCAAAGGGCGGAGCACGTTCTAAGACAAGATGGGGCCCTCAGGATGTAGTACAGGATAGTAGATATTTGGAAAGAGAGAAACATCATTTGAAATTATATTTTAAGGAATTGGCCAAGACAATAGAAGATGCTGAAGCCATAGCAATTTTTGGTCCTGCAGATACCAATGCCAAATTTTACAAGGAATTAGATAAAAATTATAAAACCCTGGCATTAAAAGTTAAGACTGTAGAGAAAGCAGATAGTATGACCGAAAACCAGGTCAAAGCCCTGGTCAGGGAATTTTTTAATAAAAAAAGCAGAATTTAGTATTTTTCAAATTTATTGGGAACATCTCAATTATAGGATATAATGGCAAATGAAGATTTTCTTATAGTTAAAGCTTCTGGTGACAAAGTACTATTCTCAGAAGAGAAGTTACGCTCCTCTCTAAAACGAAGTGGGGCGGACGATAAATTGATTAATCAAATTTTGACTCTCGTTAAAGAAGAACTATATGATGGAATTACAACCCGAGAAGTCTATAACCGGGCATATAGTTTCTTAAGACGTAACAAACCGGTATTTGCTTCCAAATATAAACTTAAAAAGGCTATCTATGAATTGGGCCCCACAGGTTTCCCATTTGAAAGGTTTTTAAGTGCTGTATTAATTTATACCGGATATAAAACTCAGGTTGGTAAGACCATTGTAGGGAAATGTGTTAGCCATGAAATAGATGTGATTGCAGAAAAAAACGGATCCATAATAATTATTGAATGCAAATTTCACGGAGAACAAGGACGTAATTGCAATGTTAAGATTCCCTTATATATTTATTCCAGATACCAGGATGTAAAAAATGCCTGGCAAAAAACTACTTCAAATATTAAACAGCCCGATGAATGCTGGGTTGCAACTAACACACGTTTTACAAAAGACGCTATTTTATATGGTAATTGTATGGGGCTTTATCTCCTAAGTTGGGATTATCCAAACGGGAATGGTTTAAAAGACCATATAGACAGACTTGGTTTATATCCTATTACTGTTTCCACACTTTTAACAAAAAGAGAGAAACAATTTCTGTTAAGCCGTGATGTAGTCTTATGTCGTCAATTATTAAAAGATAGTTTTTATCTAGACCATTTAGGGGTCTCGGATAAAAGGAAAAGCAAAATTCTTAACGAAGTTGGCAGGCTTTGCAAGATTTGATGCAATTAATTAGGGGATAGTGGTTAAAGTACATTTTTTGGGAGCTTCGGGTACGGTCACAGGATCTAAATTTTGTCTTGAAACTGATGAGCAAAACATTCTCATAGATTGTGGAATGTTTCAGGGCAGGAAGGACCTTAGAAGATCTAATTGGGAATCACTGCCTTTTTCGGTCCACTTAATAGATGTTGTTTTATTAACACATGGTCACCTTGATCATACGGGTTATTTGCCCAGATTGGTAAAGGACGGATTTAAAGGTGAAATTGCAGGAACCGCCCCTACACTTGCAATAACAAAAATAATATTACTCGATAGTGCAAAGATAAATGAGGAAGAAGCAGAAATAGCAAATAAGGAGGGATATAGTAAACATAGGCCAGCACTGCCACTGTATAACATACAGGATGCCGAAAATGCAATTGCTCTGTTTAGAACTAAAGAACTAGACTACTGGACACAACTTTCTGAAAATATCCGGTATAAATTCAGGTATAACGGGCATATAATTGGTTCAACTTTTATCGAAATAGAAATTTCCGGTAAGCGTTTTGTTTTTTCCGGAGATGTTGGAAGGCCAAATGATATTTTGTTAGATCCGCCAATTAAACCTGAGTGGGCCGATTTTCTTTTTATTGAAAGTACTTATGGCAATAAATTACACCCGCAAGATAATGTGGAGGATAGACTTGTTGCCCTCGTTAATAAAACACTGTATGAAGGAGGAAACCTGCTCATTCCTTCTTTTGCCGTAGAACGTCTGCAATCTCTGATGTATTTATTCTGGAAGCTTTATAAGAAGAATAAAATACCAAATATTCCCATTTTTATTGATAGCCCCATGGGCAACAACGTACTTTCCATATTTGAACGTTTCCCAAATTGGCATAAGTTATCTCCAAATGAATATAAGGCGATGTGTGCTCACACAAACATTATTGATTCCTACAGACAGACATGGGAAACTATAGACGATCCCAGACCAAAAATTGTTATCGCCGGAAGCGGAATGGTTACTGGTGGAAGAATTCTTACTTATTTACAACAATTGGTAGATAATCCGAATACTAATGTTTTATTGGTTGGTTACATGGCTGAAGGAACCCGAGGAAGAGCACTTTTAGAAGGGGCACAAGAACTTAAAATTTTTGGAAAATACTATTCAGTGAAAGCTAGTATTCATCATGAAGAAAGTTTATCGGCTCATGCAGACCAAAAAGAGTTGATAGCGTGGATGGCTTCTATTAAAAATATTCCGGAACGTGTTTTTTTGATTCATGGGGAGCAAGAAGCCCTACTGGAATTTAAAATTAAAATTGCAGATGTATATAAATGGCATGTGCATATTCCTGAAATGTTTGAAACGATTGAACTTGTTTATTGAATATCACATGATTTATATCATTGCTCTTACTTCAGATCGGGAGTAGTTTTAAAATATCATATTTATAAGGATGGAAAATCAAACAGAAGATAGAAAACTGAATATGCTACAAAAATTGCATTTAGATGTTCAGAAATGGAAATCTTCCTTTTTCTTAATCAATGATGAATTAATATTCATAGAACAACTTCTTCATTCCTATGTATTTGAGCCCAATACACCCAACTTGTTTGAACGTTTGCAAGACTATCTTGAGCGTCTGAAGCTTATAAAAAGCGATATAACTAATGTGAATAAACTTATTGTAAAACATGAAAATAATCTTGGAGGTTCCATTGAATGCAGAAACATCAAATGTGATGAAGACGTTCATGTGGAACATGGGAAGCTAAAAGCCAATGTGGCAAATTGTTTACAAAAGTTTAAGAACCTCAAAACGGAGATATTCAATTATGCCGGCGGCATTTTGAAAAAGCGAAAACCTGACAAAAATTAATCCTAACTGTCACAGTACCTACCTGATATTTATCATTTCTTTTGGTTGAATAAAAAACTAAATTGGAATCACATAATACATATTCCTGGATAATATTTTAAAGGAATTGATTTATGGACATCAAAGTAATCAGAGTTTAAATATTCACTATTTTAAAATTTAACAAAATGAAAATCAAAGAAAACGCGTATCGTTTTATTGAATGGATAGACGCAGAGGAGATGCATAGGACAAGCTTACTTTGGCTATCGGAATTAAGATTTATGAAAGATGAGCAATTGTTTTTAAACAATCTGGTAAAACATTATACATTGCAATTGGTTGATTCAAAAATATTTGGGAAAAGCAAAGTAATTGTAACTGCTCTTACTGATTTGGAGAAGCAAGCCATTTCACTTATGAAAGAGGTTCAGGCTCATGAAAATAAGTTGGAAATAATGATTGATGATGTTGATCAAATAGAATTAGAAAAGGCTTACCGTGATACGCACTGGGAATTAAATAGAAGCATGGATCATTATAAAGAAGAATACATGGAAATTAAAACCAACCTTTTTGATTTAGTTTCAAGTATACTAAAGAAAGAAAAGCAAAAGAGATTATTAAATTAATTTAAGCAAATGAAGAAATCATTTATTTTTCTTGCATTATTATTCATGGGATGCTCAACCTCGGAATTGGTTGAAAATTGGAAAAATCCTGACATTGTAATTTTCGATGCCAACAAAATACTTATTGTGGGGATGACCTCTAATTCTAAAGCTCAGAAAGAATTCGAAACTAAAATGAAGAGGCATTTTACCAATAGGGGTGTGGATGCCATGCGCAGTTTGGATGTATTTGATATTAAATTTACTGATGCTCAAAGGTCTGAAGAAGAACTTGATGAAGTGGAACAATCCCTTCTGGATAAAGATTTTGATGCCATTTTATTTACTAAAATTCTTGGCTCAGAAAACAGAGAAAGCTTTAGAAGAGAAATGATTGATTTAAATAGGTATCATGATTCATTCAAAAACGATTATTTATCACATCAGGATATTTATTATGATGAGAATTATTATGATGAGTATAAGGTCTATCATGCAGAGACTTCGCTTTACTGTATCTGTGTTGGCAAGGAACGCGAGCTCATTTGGCGCGGTATGATAGATATTACAGACCCTTCAAATATTAAAAATGTAATAGATGATTATATAACACTTGTTGTTTTGGCCATGGAAGAACAGGATTTGATTTTCCACAAAGAAACGGATGAAGAAGATTCAACCAGCCTTTAGCCGCCACTACGGTTTTTTAAGACTAGCAAATTTCATGTTTAGATACGTTTTAAAGTAAGGGATTACCATAGTTAATATTTTACCCTTTACGTATCAAATAAATTTGTAATTTAATTCTATAAAAAGACCTTAATCATGCGACGCGTAATCGTAGATTTTAAAAAGTTAAATAAGGACATCCTGGATCTTCTTGTTACTAAATACCCTGATGGATATGATGATGACTATATTATCACCTTTAGAAATGCATTAAACGAAATAGTGGAATGCGTTGAAGTAAGGACAGATGATACTATATATTTGGTAAAAGTTAGTAAACGTCTGGTCGCGGCAATGGAAGATCATGACCTGGAAGAAGATGAAATTATAGACATTGATGTTGAGAATGAATTGCCAATTGAAGATTTCCAGGATGCAGAAGAATAAAAGAATGCCCTTCCAATTAAGTTAATTACTACTAGCCTGAACTAAATCCAAACTATGAATTCAAAATTGCATCCTGACTTTCGCTGCATACAAATCAATACTTCTTTTGCTTACTTAAGACTATTTTATATAATCACTTTTCTTACTATTTTCCATTCCAATTCCCAGACACCTGGAGGATACGACTTGTGGTTGGGATATCCTGAAATAGAAGAATCAACGGTAAGATCGGAATATGTAAAGACCACAAATTCTATATTTTTTAGTAGCACAAGTAATATTCTGCAAACTGCAAAGAATGAACTTTTCATAGGTTTTGATGCGATGTTAGGACGATCACCCGATGTACGGGACTCTCGCAATTTACTGAATTCCATGTGGGTGGTTAAGAAAAATGATCTAAACCAAGAGTTAAAGAGTACACTAAAGGCAGATTTTGAGCGGATTGGCAAAGAAGGATTTATTGTTAAATCAGTGTCGGTGGATGGAAAGAGTATTTTATTGATTTCGGCGAACGAAGACGTGGGGATACTTTACGGAGTATTTAAATTGTTGCAATTGATGAAAATGCAAAAATCACTCGATGGGATTAATATCGTAGAAACACCAAAAATTGAATTACGAATGCTCAATCATTGGGATAATCTTGATCGCACGGTGGAAAGGGGATATGCCGGATTTTCACTTTGGAACTGGCAGAAATTACCAAAATATATAGACCAACGTTATAGGGACTATGCACGAGCCAATGCCTCCATTGGAATTAATGCCACCGTATTAACCAACGTTAATGCAAATGCCCTGGTATTAAACTCAGCTTATTTAGAAAAGGTGGCTGCTTTAGCCGATGTTTTTAGGCCATATGGGATAAAAGTATATTTAACAGCCAGGTTTTCTGCTCCCATGGAAATGGGAGGATTAAACACCGCAGATCCTTTGGATAAAGACGTAATAGAATGGTGGAAATATAAAGTAAAGGAGGTTTATAAATTTATCCCGGACTTTGGTGGTTTTTTGGTCAAAGCCAATTCTGAAGGACAACCCGGCCCGCAAAATTATGGAAGAACCCATGTAGATGGAGCTAATATGCTGGCAACCGCATTACAACCATTTGGTGGAATGGTAATATGGAGGGCCTTTGTGTATTCGGAAACGGACGCAACAGACAGGGCAAAACAAGCCTTTATAGAATTTGTACCCTATGATGGTAATTTCCTGGATAATGTTCTGGTTCAGGTAAAGAACGGGCCAATTGATTTTCAACCTAGAGAACCCTTTCATCCAATGTTTGGAGCTATGCCAAATACACCACTGGTCATGGAGTTCCAAGTTACCCAGGAATATCTTGGGTTTAGTTCCCATCTGGTATTTCTTCCTAAGCTGTTTGAAGAAGTGTTAGACGCTGATACCTATAGAAAAGGCAAAAATGCCACTGTAGCTAAAGTTATCGATGGATCTTTATTCAATAATAAAATATCCGGAATGGCCGGGGTGGCAAATATTGGGACAGACTTGAATTGGACTGGGCATCCGTTTGCACAAGCTAACTGGTATGGATATGGTCGCTTAGCGTGGGATCCCTATTTAAGTTCCGAAACTATAGCAGATGAGTGGTTGCGTTTAACCTATTCCAATAATTCAGAATTTGTTGAGCCGGTTAAAAGTATAATGATCGCTTCCAGAGAAGCCGTAGTTAACTATATGACGCCAATGGGGTTACACCATTTAATGGATACAGGCCATCATTATGGTCCGGGTCCATGGGTGAGCGATTTAAGCAGGCCCGAATGGAACCCTGCTTATTATCACAATGCCGATAAGGACGGTATTGGATTTGATCGTACCTCTTCAGGAAGCAATGCTACATCTCAGTATGCCCCTGAGATCGCTAAAGTTTTTAATAATCCGGAAACTTGTCCGGATAAATACCTCTTGTGGTTTCATCATTTACCCTGGGACTATAAGCTAAAGAATGGGGGAATATTATGGGATGCAATTGCCTTAAAATATCAAAAAGGTGTTGAACAGGCAGAAGAAATGATTAACATCTGGGAGCAAACAAAAACTTATATTTCTGATGATCAATACAATGAAGTAAGGATGCTTTTAGAAATTCAGCTAAAGGAAGCAAAATGGTGGAGGAATGCATGCCTTCTCTATTTTCAAACCTTTTCAGGAAGAGAACTACCAAACGGAGTGGAACTGCCTGATGAAAACCTGGAGTATTACAAATCTCTAAAATTCCCTTATGCACCCGGAAATTAGAGCTGAATGACATTAAAAAAGGTTTCTTTTTGATTATCTTTCATCAGTCTTTTAAATAACTAACAACACAAATTTGATTATATAACATCTAAATTTATTCAATACTTAATTTACAAAAAACCAATATGTATCCTTCAAAATTTAGAATGTTAAGTGTCAATTTGTTGGCTACAATCCTGCTTTTTGGATGCAAGGACAAAACAGTAAACAAAATAACAGAAACTTCCATAGATAAGCTTCCAGAAGATACATTATCAATCATGAGAGTCAACCCTTCACCTTTAATTTCAGATATCTATACAGCTGATCCATCGGCACATGTATTTGAAGGGAAATTGTATATCTACCCTTCACATGATTTTGAATCGGGCGTTCCGGAAGATGAACTAGGGAGTCATTTTGATATGAAGGATTATCATGTTTTCTCTATGGATAGTGTTGGCGGGGATGTTATAGATCATGGCATTGCTTTGCACATCCAAGATGTGCCCTGGGCAGGAAGGCAAATGTGGGCCCCTGATGCTGCCAAAAAAGGGGATACATATTATTTCTATTTTCCGGTGAAGGATAGATCGGATATATTTAAAATTGGGGTGGCCACCAGTGAAAATCCATTTGGGCCATTTAAAGCTGAAGAACAGCCTATAGCCGGGAGTTTTAGTATGGATCCAGCTGTTTTTGAGGATACAAATGGTATTTATTATATGTATTTTGGTGGTATTTGGGGAGGACAGTTGCAACGATGGTCCAGTGGAACTTATAAAGGTGAAGATACCTATCCGGCTGAAGACCAGGCTGCGTTAACTCCTAAAATTGCAAAACTGACCGATGACATGCTTGGTTTTGCAGAAACTCCAAGAGATGTGCTTATACTTGACAAAAACGGAAACCCATTACTTACAGGTGATAATGATAGACGGTTTTTTGAAGCAGCCTGGGTACATAAATTCTATGGAAAGTATTATTTATCCTATTCAACAGGAGATACTCATAATATAGCATATGCAATTGGTGATAATCCTTATGGTCCTTTTACCTACCAGGGAGTCATTTTGAAGCCCGTAATAGGATGGACCAATCATCATTCGATAGTTGAACACAATAGAAAGTGGTGGTTGTTTTATCATGACAGTTCGCTATCCGGGGGGAAAACGCACCTAAGGAATGTTAAGGTAACTGAGTTGCAATACAATGAGGATGGAACCATTAAAACCGTAAACGCCATGGTGGATTGAATAATTGATTCTTAATCATTCCATTATGATTCAAAATAGTATAAATTCAAAACTTGCAGTCACAATAAAAAGCCGGTCAATAATTAAAATAATCATCAAAAAATGACAAACTATAAAACCCTTAACATTCTTATTTTAATTTTATTCCTGTCATCACAAGCCACCATTAGTCAGGAAAATAAAATTACAATACATGCGAATAAAGCAAAAGACACCATAAGCAAACATATTTATGGTCATTTTGCAGAGCATTTAGGAAGAGGTATTTATGATGGTTTTTATGTGGGTAAAGCCTCAGAAATCCCGAATATCAATGGGATCAGAAAGGATGTTGTAGAGGCGCTAAGAGAATTGGAAATACCTGTATTAAGATGGCCGGGAGGATGTTTTGCTGAACAATACCAATGGAGAGATGGGATTGGACCTGTTAAAGACAGGCCACTTGTGGTGAATACTTTTTGGGGGGGTGTTACTGAAGATAATTCCTTTGGAACTCACGAGTTTTTAGAACTTTGTGAACTACTACAAACAGAACCTTATATTGCTGTAAATATAGCCAGTGGTACCGTAAAAGATGCATATCAGTGGGTAGAGTATGTAACTTCTGACAAGGATAGTGAAATCACAAGATTGCGAGGTAAAAATGGCAGGGAACGTCCCTGGGATGTTAAATTTTGGGGCATAGGCAATGAGAACTGGGGTTGTGGTGGAAGTATGAACGCAGAATACTACACTAATGTTTTTAAAAGATTCAGTACCTATTGCAATGCAGAATATAAAATTGCCAGCGGGGGAATCTTCGATGATTTAGAATGGACTAAAACCTTTATGACCGGCATTAAGGGTACTCCTGGATATTTAAATATTGCGCATGGATTGTCCTATCACTACTATACCATAGTCAATAATTGGGAGTTTAAAGGTTCTGCAACCGATTTTGTGGAAAACGAGTGGTTTAAAAGTATGCAGAATACGATGAAGATGGAAGCAAATCTGGAAGATCATATTGCAATAATGGATGAACACGATCCGGAAAATAATATAGCTTTAATTGCTGATGAGTGGGGCACCTGGTACGATGTGGAACCAGGCACAAATCCTGGATTCCTTTACCAGCAAAATACTTTGAGGGATGCAGTTGTTGCTGCTTTAGGCCTGAATATCTTTAATAATCATGCGCGACGAATCAAGATGGCGAATATTGCTCAAACCGTAAATGTATTACAGGCTATGATCCTTACAAGTGGAAGTCAAATGGTGAAGACCCCTACTTTCCACGTATTTAAAATGTATAAGGTACATCAGGATGCACTTCATTTACCTTCTGAAGTAACTTCCCAAAATTATAAAAATGATAAAAGTGAAATTCCGGCTTTATCTGTTTCTGCTTCAAGAGATATTAATGAAAATATTAACATTACTATTGCCAATGTAGATCCCAATAAGGATATGCAAACTTCAATTGAAATTTCCGGGATGCAAAATTTGGGAACCATCACCGGAAATATAATAACTTCAGACAAAATGAATGCACTTAATGATTTTGGTAAAGAAGAATTGGTTCAGATTCAGAAGTTTTCGGACTATCAAAAGAATAGATCGACGATTGAAGTAAATATACCTTCAAAATCTGTGGTATTACTTAGTATTAGCGACAATTAATCATGTCTAATTAGAATAACGCGTATTAGTAATCTGGACAAAATTTCAAGGACTTAAGGCAACATGTGATTTAAAAAAATTAGTCTGTTAATCAAAAACCTGTATCAAATGAAAACCTCAAAATTATATTGTGTACTGTTAAGTTGTATGATCTTAGCGATTAATAGTGTGCAAGCCCAAGACCAAATAGGAATTTTTGATAACAACAACGATATTGGCGATTGCGTAATTGAAGGCTATTCAGAATATTCCACAGAAGATCAGACCTATAAAATTAGTGGCTCCGGAGGCAATATGTGGTTTGGAAAGGATGATTTTCAATATTTATGGACAACTATCCAGGGCGATTTTATTCTGAGGGCGGAAATGAAATTTTTAGGAAAAGGGGTAGATCCTCACAGAAAAGTTGGATGGATAGTTAAGAATA
>CAJQNH010000061.1 GCA_905479615.1 uncultured Eudoraea sp. | reverse complement strand
GTGTTTTTCCGTTGATGTTTAAGTTGAATTTTGCCATGATTTCTAATGATTTGCTTAAAGTTATCTATTTTATTGGAATCCTATCGCTTATATGGCAATGGATTTATTTAAAAAAATGTTAATTATTATTGCCTTATGGCTTGTTTTTCAACAGTTTGAATTCACCCAACCATTTTTCAACCTGCCTTTTAGTATCATTTTTTCTATCCCCCTTAATCGCCAGATAAATTCCATCCCTCTCACTGCCACCTTTCATAGAAAATCCTTTGAGGACATTACTGTTGGGACAAAGTTCCTTGACCTTTTCAAAGCTGTTGCCCAAACCATAACCACCGTGGGTGTTAAAGGCGATCACGGTCTTTCCCGTCAGGTTATTTTCATGCAAAAAACTTTTCATGGGCGGGGGCAGTTGCATATCCCATGTTGGGAATCCCAAGAAAATGGTATTGTATCTGGTCATATCAACTTTTGTTTTTAAAGGAGGTAAAAATCCAGTTTCATTTTCATGTGCCACCTGTTTTACAATGGCATCATAATCATCGGGGTAGGGATTTTCCAATTCCAAGGCCACCAAATCACCACCAACTTTTTGATGTATGATTTCCGCAAGGACTTTGGTGTTGTTTGTGCGGGATAGGTAGATGATTAGCGTCCTTTCGGAACTTTGGCAATTTCCTATCTGACTGAACCTTTCCTCCTCCAAATCGGCTAAGCCAAGGCAAATAAATAGACACAATGTGTAGACCGCAAATTTCATGATTTCGAATTATTCTAATCTCTGGTGAGGAGTTTACTAAAGGTCAGG
The DNA here is from genome assembly GCA_905479615.1 of uncultured Eudoraea sp. Taxonomy (GTDB): domain Bacteria; phylum Bacteroidota; class Bacteroidia; order Flavobacteriales; family Flavobacteriaceae; genus Eudoraea. The sequence continues at coordinate 3,948 of CAJQNH010000061.1, read as the reverse complement.
TCGGCCAATTTCCATTTCCCAGATTCTTTTACATAGACTTCCGTGACCATAAAGGGAGTGGTCACTTCATTGCTGCCTACAACGGCCAAGAGTGTAATTCGGTTCCAAAGAATAACGGTATTTTCGTTTATTGCCTCTACCATGACCTCATGGACATCCGCCTTTTTGTAATGGATGAATCCACTTCTAATGATGTCCACCTCCCGGTCTTTTCCCCAAGTACCACCCATATGGACAAACTTGGCCTTGTCATGGAAAAGTTCTGCAAGCTTGTCTGCATCCTTGTGGGCCATCCATTGCCATTTTTGTCGGGAGAGTTGAGTAATTTCCTGTTCGATGTCCGTGGATTGCGCCAAGACTACTTGTCCACTTAAAAAGACCAAAAAGAGGCTCCATATTATTTTTCTTGCCATAATAGTGTTTATACTTTATTTAATGTTCAATTTCATGCGTGTCCCGTACACTGCTAAAGGTCAGGTCCAGTAATTTCCAACCGTCCCCTTCCTTTTGATAAAATTCCGTTACGGTAAATTCATTTTTAACGTCATTTCCCCTTACATGGGCGGTAAGCGTAATGCGGTTCCAAAGCACCGCGGTGTCGTCTTCAAAAACTTCAACGGCAACATCGTGGACATCCGCATTTTTGTACCATATGCTTCCAGTTTTTATGATTTCAAGCTCCCTGTCCTTTTTCCAGGAACCGCTCATGTGTACAAATTTTGATTTGTCATGGAAAAGGGATGCCAGTTTGTCCACATCCTTTTCTGCCATCCATTGCCATTTTTGTTTTGAGAGTTCTTTGATTTCTTCTTCAATATTGGCACTTTGTGCGAAAGATGGAACGCTAATTACTACTATAAGTATTCCGAATAATAGTTTTTTCATTTTTAAGTGTTTAAAAGTTACTAATGGATATTTTTATTTTTAGACCTTATACCTAAAGTTCTTTATGTAATCTATAAATATTTACTTCTCAAACTTATGGAATATTTAAGACAGATCAGTTACCCTATTTACGGAATTAACTACCATTTTTACTGATTTTGATTAGCTATATGGTTTATTCACAAAACATTAACTAAATTCGAAAAAATGAAAATGAATATGTCCTCAACTAAGGATTTGGTGAAGATCGATGATTATTGCTCTAAATTTAGTCTGTCGACCTTGCACCCATTGGTCAGTGTTCATGATCTTTCTGACGGAACATGGGAGGGGCAGGAACATGCTGATGCCGTCCGCTATCATTTTTACGGTATTTTTCTTAAACAAGGGGAAGGATGTATTTTAAAATATGGTCGTCAGAACTATGATTACCAAGATGGTACATTGGTATTTCTAGCACCCGGACAGTTAGTGCATATAGAGCACATCGATAATAATTTTAAACCTTCCGGCCATGCGCTGCTATTTCATCCTGATTTGCTTTGGGGTACCCACTTGGCTAAAACAATGACCGATTACACTTTTTTTTCCTATCAATTTCATGAAGCACTTCATGTCTCAAAAAAAGAGCGACAATTGGTGTTAGACCTATTTGATAAGATACGTACAGAACTATCCCAAGGTATTGACAAGCACAGTAAAGAGCTCGTCGTTGCCAATATTGAGCTCTTTTTGAAATACTGTATTCGATTCTACGATCGTCAGTTCATTACAAGGGAAAAGGAAAATCTTGGGGTTATCCAACGGTTTGAAAATTCCTTGAATTCCTATATCCAAACAGGAAAAGCTAGGGAGTTGGGAACGCCTTCGGTAAGTTATTTTGCGGAGGAACAAAGCCTATCTTCCAATTATTTTGGAGACCTGATAAAAAAAGAGACCGGAAAAAGTGCCAATGAACATATTCAGGATAAGATTATTGAAATAGCCAAGCAAAAAATTTTTGATCTCGATAAATCTTTAAGTCAGATTGCCTACGAGCTTGGATTCAAATATCCACAGCATTTTACCCGTCTCTTCAAAAATAAAGTGGGGTATACTCCTAATGAATATAGGAGGTTGAATTAAACCCTGCAGAGGTTGTCGCCTGTGTGTCTTTTATGTTTCCACCGCTTTAATGCCTGGCAGCACAGCGCTCTAAAAACAAAAAATCCAACCACTTTCGTGATTGGATTCTCTTGGTCGGGGTGGCAGGAAGCTGCCAAATCCGTTCAAATATTTAAATATCAAATAGTTACACAGTTAATCCTTGCTGCGATTCACCGAATCGTTCACTAAATGCAAAAAGAACTATTTTAAAGCAAACTGTATTGCCGCTTTGTTACTATAAAGATACAATCAATATTTGATATCATCTAACAAAGTTTTTGTTCAAAAATAGTTCCTTATAACTTTAATTAACGAAACCATTAAAAAGAACGGATAATTTTCTACTTTACTTCAACATGAATCTAGTTCTTATTGACCCTATGAGTAATCCTTCTATTAGGAATTACCATCTTCATTCTTACATTGAGCAATGTAATATCAGAGGTTAGGTTGGCACCACAGTTATAGGCTGAATTTGATATGATGACCCAGGTAAGGGTCTTTTCGAAATTGGAAAAATTTTGTGTCGAATTTAAGTTAATTTCCTTTGGATTTTAACTCAGTTCTTTGTTGGGCAACGTTTTTATTTAAATAGTTTTGTGTATTCTCTGAATAAATAAATTTTACCTCTTTTTCCACCAGTTATTTCGGTTAATATTTCTAATTTTTCAAGTTCTTCGATTAATTTGTAGACAGAAGGTGATGATAAACCTGTCAAGTCTTTAACTTTTTGAGCATCTATAATTGGTCGTTGGTAAAGATGGTTTAAAATCAATTGTGCATTATGTGAACGACTTCCTAATGTTTGTAGTTTAGTTTCAACTTCTTTTTGTAGTTTTAAAATACTATCAAATGTGTTTATTCCGTTTTTTGAAGTTTCAATTACTCCAACTAGAAAGAATTTGAACCATTGACTTAAGTCATTTTTCTCTCTAACTCTTGTCAGGTTGTCATAATATAGCATTCTGTTCCTCTCGAAGAAATCAGAGAGGTATAGGATAGGTTTTTTTAATATTCCTTTCTCAACTAAATACAATGTGATCATTAACCTGCCAACTCTTCCATTACCATCTAAAAAGGGATGAATTGTTTCAAATTGGTAATGTATTAAAGCAATCTTTAGTAAATCGGGGAAAAATGATTCAATATTATGGGCGAAATTTTCTAAATCACTCATATATTCATTAACACTTGTATGAATAGGTGGAATAAATGTAGCATCATTAATGCTTGCTCCTCCTATCCAGTTTTGGCTACTCCTAAACTCTCCAGGAAGTTTATGCTTTCCTCTTACTCCTTGTAGTAGTATTTTATGAGTTTCTCTAATTAACCTAGAGGAAAAAGGTAGTTTTTCCAAGTTTTTGATGGCAGAATTTAATGCTTCGATATAGTTTTGTACTTCTTCCCAATCATCACGTTTTTCATCATTTACGTCTTCTTTATCTAATAAAGCATCTTCTATGTTTGTTTTTGTTCCTTCAATTTTACTTGATTGAGTTGCTTCTTTTAAAACGTGCATACTGATGAATAAATCGATATTTGGAATGTATTCGGAATACATATCAAGTCTTCCAAGTTGTCTGTCTGCTTGACTTAAGAGAGTTAATACCTCCATATCGTCAATAGTCCATTGTTGATTTATTTTAGTAGGCTGAAAGCTTTTATGAGTTCCTTGGTTTATATAATTACCAGATTTGAATGTTTTCATATTTTATTTAAGTATAAACTTAAACAAAGATACTTCTTAATTAAGAATATTGCAAAAAACTTAAATAAGGAGAGCGTTAAATTAAGCATATACTTAAATTCTTAATTATGCAAGGGTGCTATTTAATGTTGCCTAACGGTTAGTATAAAGTGCGTTTCAATGCAGTTTAGGCTTTGTTAGCATTCGTTATTTATCTAATTCTATCTTTA
>CAJQNH010000060.1 GCA_905479615.1 uncultured Eudoraea sp. | reverse complement strand
GCCAAGTGGAAATTACAGCCTGAATTTCTGGCCAAGATTACCAAAGTACAGCAGGAAATACTGAAAAATTACAGCAAAATGGTAAAAGAAGGTGGTAAACTTGTATATGTTACTTGTTCTATTCTGCCTCAGGAAAATACGGAGCAGGTGAAACAATTCTTAGATTCAGATGAAGGAAAAGTATTCTCTATGGAAAAAGAAGTGAACATTTATGCCTCAGAAAGCGGATTTGACGGTTTCTATATGGCTAGAATGATTAGGAAGTAATGAACAATTGCATTTGAAAACTGTTAACTTTTCTCTTAAAAAAACCCATATTAATAATGTAAATTTGTGTTTTCTTAATCCTAATTTGTAATAAGTTCCATGATTCAATTCTTTGGAGACCTCAGCACTAAAGTTTTTGCAGTACAAACTAAACAAGAACTTACCGAAAAAGACATTGAGAAACTTAGCTGGTTATTTGGAAACCAACCCAGAATAAATGTGGCGTCTATAGACGCCTTTTTTGTTGGACCCCGGGCAGCTATGATTACCCCCTGGAGTACTAATGCCACAGAAATAACTCAGAATATGGGGGTTTTCGGAATTCTTAGAATAGAAGAATTTTCACATGTGGATGAAAACTTTAAAGATTTTGATCCAATGCTCTCGCAAAAGTACCAAGAGTTAAATCAGGAGATTTATAGTATTGAAGTTGCACCTCATCCTATTCTTGAAATTGATGATATTTCCAAATATAATAAGGAAGAAGGGTTGGCCCTGAGCCCGGATGAAGTTGAATATCTCGAAGGATTATCAAAAAAAATAGGTCGTAAATTAACAGATTCTGAAGTCTTTGGATTCAGTCAGATAAATTCTGAACATTGCAGGCATAAAATTTTTAACGGGGCTTTTGTTATTGATGGTAAAGAAATGTCTTCCTCACTTTTCAAGCTAATAAAAAAAACAGCTAAAGAAAATCCGAATGAAATTGTATCAGCATATAAAGACAATGTGGCTTTTGTAAAAGGCCCTAAGGTGGTTCAATTCGCTCCAAAAACTGCTGACAAACCAGACTACTATCAGGAAAGTGAATTTGACTCTGTTATTTCACTCAAAGCCGAGACACACAACTTTCCAACTACCGTAGAGCCTTTTAATGGGGCAGCTACTGGTTCTGGAGGTGAGATAAGGGATCGATTGGCAGGAGGTAAAGGTTCATTGCCCATCGCAGGAACCGCCGTATATATGACCTCATATTCACGCCTGGAAAAAAACAGGTCATGGGAGAAAGGAATGGAGGAAAGACCATGGTTATACCAAACCCCCATGGATATTCTTATAAAAGCTTCTAATGGCGCTTCTGATTTTGGCAACAAATTTGGTCAACCCTTAATATCAGGATCTTTATTGACTTTTGAGCACGAAGAACACTCCAGAAAATTGGGATATGATAAGGTTATTATGCTTGCCGGAGGAATTGGTTATGGCAAAGCAGACCAGGCCCTAAAAGGAACTCCAAAAAAAGGAGATAAAATAGTTATTCTTGGCGGTGATAATTACCGCATAGGAATGGGCGGTGCTGCCGTTTCAAGCGCTGATACTGGTGAATTTAGTTCGTCTATAGAATTAAATGCCGTACAACGATCGAACCCGGAAATGCAAAAACGCGCGGCTAATGCAATACGGGGCCTTGTGGAAAGCAAGGAGAATCCCATAGTATCCATTCATGATCACGGTGCCGGCGGACATTTAAACTGTTTATCAGAATTAGTGGAAGAGACAGGAGGTAAAATTGATTTGGATAAACTCCCCATTGGAGACCCTACACTTTCTGCCAAGGAAATTATAGGGAATGAATCTCAGGAACGCATGGGGCTCGTGATGGGAGCCGAAAACATGGGGTTATTACACCGAATCGCCGACAGGGAACGCTCTCCTATTTATGATGTTGGGGATGTTACCGGAGACAATAGATTCACTTTTGAATCCGAAACAAAAGGAACAAAGCCAATGGATCTTGAGCTTTCGGACATGTTTGGCAGTTCTCCAAAAACGATTATGGATGATAGTACAGTCGACAGGAAATATCAGGGAACAGATTATAAAATAGAATTTTTTCATGACTACCTTGATCAAGTCCTTCAGCTTGAAGCTGTTGCCTGTAAGGATTGGTTAACAAATAAGGTAGACCGATGTGTTGGCGGCAAGGTTGCCAAACAGCAGTGTGCCGGACCTTTGCAATTACCCCTGAATAACTGTGGTGTCATGGCATTGGATTTCAAAGGCCAGGAAGGTATTGCGACTTCGATTGGTCATTCCCCAATAAGCGGATTAATTGATCCTGTCGCAGGTAGCAGGAACAGTATTGCCGAAGCCCTTTCAAATATTGTCTGGGCACCTCTAAAAGACGGCTTAAAATCGGTTGCTCTCTCAGCTAATTGGATGTGGCCATGCAGAAATAAAGGAGAAGATGCCAGATTGTATGAAGCAGTAAAAGCTATATCTGACTTTGCCATTGAACTTGGGATCAATGTCCCAACCGGCAAGGATTCATTATCCATGAAACAAAAATACAAGGATGAAGAAGTTATTGCTCCAGGCACGGTAATAATTTCAGCAGCAGCAAATTGCACGGATATTACCAATGTAGTTGAACCTGTATTTCTAAGTGGTGCTGGAAGTATTTACTATGTTAACATCTCGCAGGATGAATATGAGTTAGGCGGATCTTCTTTTGCTCAAATCCTCAATAGAATTGGTGATAATACCCCTACAATTAAAGAATCGGCATATGTCATCACTGTATTTAACACGCTTCAGGAATTGATAAAAGACGGACAAATTGTAGCTGGCCATGATGTTGCTTCAGGTGGATTGATAACCACACTCCTGGAAATGTGTTTTGCCGATGTTGATCTGGGTGCTTCCTTGGATCTTACTAATCTGGGAGAAAAAGACACCATCAAATTACTTTTTGCCGAAAATTCCGGATTGGTTTTTCAAGCCAAAGATGATTCAGTAGAGGTAAAATTGCATGAGGCCGGAATAGATTATAATAAAATAGGGGGAGTTATCCAACAACCTGAATTGAACTTAAAAAATCAAGAAGTTGAAATAGGTATGAATATTAGCAGTTTGCGGGATACCTGGTATAAAACGTCTTATCTCTTAGACAAGAGACAAACCTCTGATAATCTTGCGAAATCAAGATATGAAAATTACAAAAAACAACCTCTGAATTTTAACTTCCCTGCATATTTTCAAAATAATCATCCCGAAAGAAATGCAGAAAATATAAAACGTCCGAAGGCAGCAATAATAAGGGAAAAAGGCAGTAATTCTGAGCGTGAAATGGCCAATGCAATGTACCTTGCCGGATTTGATGTCAAGGACGTTCACATGACCGACCTCATTTCGGGGAGGGAAACCCTGGAAGATATTCAATTCATAGGTGCAGTAGGCGGATTCTCAAACTCTGATGTTTTGGGAAGTGCGAAGGGCTGGGCAGGAGCGTTTAAATATAATGAAAAGGCAAGGCAATCACTTATAAACTTTTTTGACAGGACGGATACTTTATCTGTTGGAATATGTAACGGATGCCAGCTTTTTATGGAATTGGGATTAGTGAATCCGGAACATGAAGTTCATGGCAAAATGACTTTTAACAATTCACATAAGCACGAGAGCAGTTTCACCTCTGTGAAGATTGAAGACAATAATTCGGTAATGCTTGCTTCTCTTTCAGGAACAACTCTTGGGGTTTGGATATCACATGGTGAAGGGAAATTTAGTCTTCCACTGACCGAAGAAAATTACGCCGTTGTTGCCAAATATGGTTATAGTGATTATCCTGCTAATCCCAATGGAAGTGATTTTAACACCGCTATGATGTGCGATAAAACAGGTAGGCATTTGGTGACCATGCCACATATAGAGCGTTCTATTTTTCCTTGGAACTGGGCATATTACCCCAGGGATAGAGACGACCAAATATCACCCTGGTTAGAGGCGTTTACTAACGCCAGAAAATGGATAGAAAAACAAAACGAAGTATCTTGATTATTCGCAGGGCCAATCAAAAGGACGTACCAGCCATTGTAGAACTCATAGCTGATGATGAATTAGGCAGGTTAAGGGAAAACTTCAAAACTCCTTTACCTGATGAGTATATAAATGCATTTGACAAAATTAATTCTGACCAAAATCAGGAATTAATGGTAATGTTAAGCAACTCCGGGGAGGTAATTGGCACTTTACAACTAAGCTTTATTCAATATCTAACCTATCAGGGAGGTATAAGAGCACAAATTGAAGCTGTTAGAGTACATGAGAATTACAGGAATAAAAGAATTGGGCAGGAACTTATTCAATGGGCAACAGATCGCGCTAAAAAAAGAGGAGCGCATGTAGTGCAGCTTACTACGGACAAAAAAAGAGATGCAGCCTTGAAATTTTATAAAAAACTAGGCTTCATTGCATCTCATGAGGGCATGAAACTCCATTTGCACTAAATGGTTAATTGACGTTTTAAGATCATATTTATTACAGGATCGTATTTTATTATCAAATTATAAGAAATTAAGCTCTTTTTTTAGTAATCCTGCTTTATAATACCGTTCCCTTTTCTTATTTTGCAATTACCATTCAGAAATTGAGTATGCAAGATATAACCCGTCTTTTTGATTTTCCTTATTACCAATTAGAAAAATTTGATCTTAAGAAATCCCTGATAACAAAATATAATGGGGAATGGATCGCAACTTCTACCAGGGAGTATATAGATAAGGCAAATACAGTAAGTAGGGGTTTACTAAAATTAGGTGTAAAACCCAATGACAAGATTGCACTGATATCCATGACTAACCGAACGGAATGGAATATAATGGATATCGGTATTTTGCAGCTAGGAGCTCAAAATGTGCCTATTTATCCCACGATTTCTAAAGAGGACTATACTTACGTTCTTAACCATGCAGAATGTGTTTATTGCTTTGTATCCTGCAGAGAGGTTTATGAAAAAGTCAGGATGGTAAAGGATAAAGTTCCTTCCTTAAAGGAAATATACTCTTTTGATGAACTCGGGCACTGTAAGAACTGGAAAGAAATATTACAACTAGGAAAAGACGAGTCAAACCAGAATGAAGTTGAAAAGCTTAAAGATTCTGTAAAACCGGAGGATCTGGCCACTTTAATTTATACGTCTGGAACGACGGGAAGGCCAAAAGGAGTTATGCTTTCCCATGATAACATAGTGAGTAATGCCCTCGAAAGTTCGTTCAGGTTGCCAATTGCTGACGGCGCAGTTAAAGCGCTTAGTTTCTTACCAGTTTGCCACATTTATGAACGGATGCTTATGTATTTGTATCAGTATAGAAGTGTCTCTATCTATTTCGCTGAATCACTTGAAACGATTAGTGAAAATTTAAAAGAGATTGAGCCCCATGTCATGACTGCTGTTCCCAGACTTATAGAAAAGGTCTACGATAAGATTATTGCAAAGGGTGCTGACTTAAAAGGAATTAAGAAATTCTTGTTTTTTTGGGCGGTAAAAGTTGGGCTTAGATATGAGCCATATGGTCAAAACGGATGGTGGTATGAGCAACAACTCAAACTGGCCCGTAAGTTAATTTTTAGCAAATGGAAAGCTGGCCTTGGGGGAAATCTTGATCTTATTGCATCTGGAAGTGCGGCCTTACAACCCAGATTGGCCAGAATTTTTAATGCTGCTGAAATGGGTCTTATGGAAGGTTACGGGCTTACGGAAACCTCTCCGGTTGTCTCAGTAAATGACATGCGTAAAAACGGCTTTAAGATAGGAAGTGTAGGCAAACCCATAGGCCGTACTGAAGTAAAGATTGAAGCTGATGGCGAGATTTGCATCAGAGGTCCGCAAGTGATGATGGGTTATTACAGAGATGCCCAAAAAAGTGCTGAAGTACTAAAAAATGGTTTTTTTCACACAGGTGATATTGGTGAAATTGATGCCGATGGTTTTCTTAGGATTACAGACCGTAAAAAGGAAATGTTTAAAACCTCCGGAGGCAAATATGTAGCACCTCAGGTATTGGAAAACCGATTTAAACAATCCAGATTTATTGAACAAATTATGGTTGTTGGTGAAGGTGAGAAAATGCCTTCTGCGCTGATTCAACCCAATTTTGAGTTTTTAGTAGAATGGGCTGTAAGACACAATGTTAATTTGGGAACCAATGCCGAATGTGTTGTTAATCCAAAAGTTTTGGCCAGGTTTCAGGAAGAAGTTGATCACGCCAATAAAAAATTTGCTAAATGGGAAAAAATTAAGCAGTTTAGACTTACCCCTGATGTCTGGAGTGTTGACGGAGGCCACCTCACCCCTACTATGAAACTTCGCCGAAAGATTATTAAAGAAAAGTATATAGCCCTCTACAACCAAATCTATGGGCATTAATAGCAGATGCTTCCACTTTTGCAAATCAGAACTACTTAATTTGATCCAAATTCCTTTTTAAAATCAACAGCTATTCTTAAAAATTTATTATGCATGCATAATAAATTTTTATATCTTTGAGGAACAATTGAAGATTTTATGAAGGATATTACAATAGATTATGCCTTGCGTGCTACGTGGCAATCCGTTGCCAAAATGTATAATGAAGAAGCCAAAAACTTTGGCACAACAATGGCCGTTGGTTTTACTCTTTTAAGTATAGATCCTAAAACCGGTACTCCTTCCACGGCCCTGGGTCCTAAAATGGGAATGGAGGCCACCAGCTTGTCCCGAATACTAAAAAGTATGGAGGAAAAAGGGTTAATTATTCGTAAGCCTAATCCGGATGATGGTCGCGGCGTTTTAATACATCTTACCCCTTTTGGTCTTGAAAAGCGTGAAGATTCCAAAGATGTTGTTTTACGGTTTAATGATGTTGTTAAGCAAAATGTTAATGATGGGCAGTTGAACAATTTTTTTGAGGTCATGGAAACTATAAACCGCCTTATTACTGAGAAAAAAATATATAGTAGGAATACAAAATTAAATAATCATCATCAATGAATAAGCATATTAAAAAGGTAGCTGTTATAGGTTCTGGCATAATGGGTAGCGGAATTGCCTGTCACTTTGCAAATATTGGAGTTGAAGTTCTATTACTGGATATTGTTCCCAGGGAACTTAATGAAAAGGAAAAATCAAAAGGACTTACGCTTGAAGATAAAGCGGTAAGAAATAGAATCGTCAATGATTCCTTAGCAGCGGCTTTAAAATCAAAGCCATCTCCTATTTATCATTCAGGTTTCGCCGGTAGAATTAGCACCGGAAATCTTGAAGATGATATAGCTAAAGTTGGCCAGGTAGATTGGATTATTGAAGTGGTAGTGGAACGCCTGGACATAAAGAAAATGGTATTTGAGAACCTCGAGAAACACAGAAGTCCAGGAACATTGATAACGTCCAATACTTCGGGCATTCCTATTAAATTTATGAGTGAAGGAAGAAGTGATGATTTCCAGGAACATTTTTGTGGTACTCATTTCTTTAATCCCGCTCGTTATCTTAAGCTTTTTGAAATCATTCCCGGGCCGAAAACAAAACAATCTGTGCTGGATTTTTTAAATAGTTATGGTGAAAATTTTCTTGGAAAAACATCGGTAATAGCAAAGGATACCCCTGCCTTTATAGGCAACAGAATTGGAATTTTTAGCATTCAGAGCTTATTTCATATGGTCAAAGAATTAGGGCTCACAGTAGAAGAAGTAGATAAACTAACCGGGCCGGTAATTGGCAGACCGAAATCTGCAACTTTCAGAACAGTGGATGTTGTAGGGTTAGACACTTTAGTGCATGTGGCCAATGGTATCTATGAAAATTGCACAGATGATGAACGACATGAATTATTTCAGTTACCGGAATTTATCCAGACTATGTCTGATAACAAATGGCTGGGAAGTAAAACAGGTCAGGGCTTCTATAAAAAGGTAAAGACAAAAGACGGGAAAAGTGATATTCTTAGCCTGGATCTGGATTCTATGGATTACAGACCAAAAAAGAGAGCAAATTTCGCCACGCTGGAAATTACCAAACCCATAGATAAAGTTATTGATCGTTTCAAAGTTTTGGTAAATGGCAAGGATAAAGCCGGCGTCTTTTACCGCAAAAGCTTTGCAGCACTTTTTGCTTATGTTTCTCACCGCATCCCTGAAATAACAGATGAATTATATAAAATTGATGATGCGATGAAAGCCGGTTTTGGCTGGGAGCACGGGCCTTTCCAAATATGGGATGCCATTGGTTTGGAAAATGGCTTAAAAATGATTGCAGAAGAGGGTCATAGTCCGGCCAAATGGATTAAGGAGCTCAAAGACTCTGGTGCTACTTCATTCTACAATATCAAGGACGGAGCCACCTATTTTTATGATATTCCACAAAAGACCATGGCGAAGGTACCCGGCCAGGATGCCTTTATTATATTAGATAACATAAGAAAATCTAATGAAGTATTTAAAAATAGCGGTGTTGTTATAGAAGACCTTGGTGATGGAATACTCAATGTAGAATTCCAATCTAAAATGAATACTATTGGCGGAGATGTATTGTCTGGTTTAAATAAAGCAGTAGACCTTGCTGAGAAGGATTTCCAAGGGCTTGTTATAGGTAACCAGGCAGCTAATTTTTCCGTAGGAGCCAATATAGGAATGATATTCATGATGGCCGTAGAACAGGAATACGATGAATTGAATATGGCTATAAAATACTTTCAGGATACGATGATGCGCATGCGTTATTCTGCTATCCCTACAGTCTCAGCGCCCCATGGAATGTGTTTGGGTGGTGGATGTGAGCTATCGCTGCATGCTGATAAAGTTGTTGCAGCCGCTGAAACCTACATTGGATTAGTCGAATTTGGAGTTGGAGTCATACCGGGAGGCGGTGGTTCCAAAGAAATGGCATTAAGGGCATCTGACATATTCAGAAAGAATGATGTAGAACTAAATGTGCTTCAGGAATATTTTTTGACTATTGGAATGGCCAAAGTGTCTACTTCAGCATATGAAGCATATGACTTAGGTGTACTGCAAAAAGGAAAGGATATAGTTGTCGTAAATAAAGACCGCCAGATAGCAACAGCCAAGGCGCAGGCGAAACTTTTGGCTGAAGGAGGTTATACCCAACCTATTAAAAGAAAAGATGTAAAGGTTTTGGGGAAACAGGCTTTGGGCATGTTCCTGGTAGGGACGGATTCTATGGAAGCAGGTCACTACATTAGTGAACACGATAAAAAAATAGCAGATAAATTAGCTTATGTAATGGCAGGAGGAGATTTATCTGAAGCAAGTCTTGTAAGTGAGCAATACTTATTGGATTTGGAACGAGAAGCCTTTTTATCGCTCTGTACAGAGAGAAAGACTTTAGAACGAATTCAGCACATGTTAAAAACAGGTAAACCACTTAGAAATTAAAAAAATGAAAACAGCATATATCGTTAAGGCTTATAGAACAGCAGTTGGCAAAGCACCAAGAGGGTTATTTCGTTTTAAAAGACCTGATGAATTGGCGGCAGAAACGATTGCATATATGATGAAAGAGTTGCCAGAATTGGATAAGAAAAGAATTGATGACGTAATTGTAGGTAATGCAATGCCCGAAGCTGAGCAAGGACTTAATATGGCTCGATTGATATCCTTAATGGGATTAGAGATAGATGATGTTCCCGGAGTTACGGTAAACCGCTATTGCGCCTCTGGACTGGAAACCATAGGTATCGCTACAGCGAAGATACAGTCGGGCATGGCTGATTGCATCATAGCCGGGGGAGCGGAAAGCATGAGTTATATCCCAATGGGTGGATACAAGCCAACCCCCGATTACGAAATCGCCAAAGAAGGTCATGAAGATTATTACTGGGGTATGGGGTTAACAGCAGAGGCTGTTGCAAAACAATTTAAGGTATCAAGGGATGATCAGGATGATTTTGCGTTCAACTCTCACATGAAAGCCTTAAAAGCACAAAAGGAAAACAAGTTTAAGGAACAAATTGTGCCCATTGAAGTAGAACACACCTATGTTAATTCGGCAGGCAAGAAAGAAACAAATACCTACACCGTCAATAAAGATGAAGGCCCTAGAGCGGATACGTCAAAAGAAGTTCTTTCCAAATTAAGACCTGTATTTGCAGCAAATGGAAGTGTTACTGCCGGTAATTCTTCACAAATGAGTGATGGTGCTGCTTTTGTAATGGTGATGAGCGAAGAAATGGTCAAAGAGTTAAAGTTAGAACCAATTGCCCGTCTGGTAAATTATGCCGCTGCCGGTGTAGAACCTCGTATAATGGGAATTGGTCCTGTAAAGGCAATCCCTAAAGCACTAAAACAAGCAGGTTTAAAACAGGATGATATTTCGCTGATAGAACTTAATGAGGCATTTGCCTCTCAATCCCTTGCAGTTATAAGAGAATTAAATCTTAATCAGGATCTTGTTAATGTAAATGGTGGAGCCATTGCACTGGGCCATCCCCTGGGTTGTACCGGAGCCAAACTTTCTGTCCAGTTATTTGATGAAATGCGTAAGCGGGACATGAAAGGAAAATATGGAATGGTAACGATGTGTGTAGGAACAGGCCAGGGTGCTGCTGGCATCTACGAGTTTTTAAATTAATATCAATTAAAGAAATATAAAATGAGTACGGATACAATTAACAAAGATATCTTACGTGGTGGCCAGTTTTTGGTTAAAAAAACAAATTGTGAAGATGTTTTTACGCTTGAAGATCTGACCGAAGAGCAAAAAATGATGCGTGAAAGCACCAAGGATTTTGTAGATCGTGAACTGTGGGCGAATTGGGAAAGATTTGAAAAAAAGGATTATGCCTTTACCGAAGAGTGCATGCGCAAGGCTGGTGAACTGGGTCTTTTAAGTGTTGCTGTTCCCGAGGCATATGGCGGCCTCGGCATGGGATTCGTTTCCACAATGTTGGTATGTGATTATATTTCGGGCGCTACAGGTTCATTTAGTACGGCCTTTGGAGCGCATACGGGCATAGGTACAATGCCAATAACCCTTTACGGTACAGAAGAGCAAAAAAAGAAATATGTGCCCAAACTGGCATCAGGTGAATGGTTCGGAGCTTACTGTCTTACTGAACCTGGTGCAGGATCAGATGCAAATTCCGGAAAAACCAAGGCTGTATTATCCAAAGATGGAAAGCATTATCAAATTAGTGGTCAAAAAATGTGGATTTCCAATGCGGGCTTCTGTAAATTATTTATTGTTTTCGCCAGAATAGAAGACGATAAAAACATTACGGGCTTTATAGTTGAAAATGATCCTTCAAATGGAATCACCCTGGGAGATGAAGAAAAAAAATTAGGAATTCACTCCTCTTCTACCCGTCAGGTATTTTTTAGCGATACCAAGGTCCCCGTTGAAAATATGTTGTCTGAGCGAGGGAATGGATTTAAGATTGCAATGAACGCATTGAATATTGGAAGAATTAAGTTAGCTGCAGCTTGTCTGGAAGCCCAAAGGAGAGTACTTGGTGAGGCAGTTAATTATGCCAACGAAAGGATTCAATTTAAAACTCCTATCATAAATTTCGGTGCTATTAAAGCAAAGATTGCACAAATGGCCACAAATGCCTATGCTGGAGAATCTGCCTCTTACAGGGCAGCAAAAAATATAGAAGATAGAATAGCCATACGTGTTGCTGAAGGTAATTCACACCAGGAAGCTGAACTCAAAGGCGTCGAGGAATATGCAATAGAATGTTCTATACTAAAAGTGGCTGTATCTGAAGATGTTCAACAAACAACTGATGAAGGTATCCAGATTTTTGGCGGAATGGGTTTTAGCGCAGATACCCCAATGGAATCGGCATGGACAGATGCCCGTATAGCACGTATTTATGAAGGAACTAATGAAATAAACAGGATGTTAGCGGTTGGTATGCTGGTAAAAAAAGCAATGAAAGGCCATGTAGATTTATTGGGCCCGGCAACTAAGGTGGCTGATGAACTTATGGGAATACCCTCATTTGATACCCCTGATTATTCTACGCTCTTTTCAGAAGAAAACGATATGATAGTGCGACTGAAGAAGGTATTTCTGATGGTAGCCGGCAGTGCAGTACAAAAGTTTGGTACTGATCTGGAAAAACATCAGCAGGTGTTATTGGCTGCATCAGACATATTGATAGAAATATATATGGCCGAATCTACCATCCTTAGAACTGAGAAAAACGCTCAAAGATTTGGGGAAGAAAACCAAGCTACACAAATTGCAATGTCCAGACTGTATTTATACAATGCCGTGGATATAGTGATTCAAAAAGGCAAAGAAGCAATAGTTTCTTTTACAGAGGGTGATGAACAACGTATGATGCTTATGGGATTAAAGCGATTTACTAAATACACCAATCAGCCTAATGTTTCCGCACTCCGAATGCAAATAGCGGAAAAGGTGGCCTCGGATAATGCCTATAGTTTTGATTAAGAATAATCAATTTATTGTTGAATAGAAAAACCGCTCAATTGAGCGGTTTTTGTTTTTAAAATCCCCTAAACAGCTATTTGTTTAATTCTTAGAACTTAGAAAACCATAACTTGCCGAATAGTTTAACATCTGCTCTTCGAAACTTGCAGGCTGAGCTAGTTCAACTTTAATAATCTCACCTTCTTCATTAGTGGTCGGGACCAGTACAGGGTTAACAAATCCGCTATAGGGCGCAGACTTAAATTGCGCATTTCTATCCAGTACTTCCGCGTGTAATGCCTGATCTACTTTAACTCCATAACCTTCTACCAATTCCTGAGCAGCTTTAAAATCACCTTCAGACTTTATCCTTTGAGTTTCACGCAATAATTCTCCAAATAATTCACGTAGTTTTTTGTAGTCATTGATATTATAATAGGTCTTACCGTCCCTGGTTACTTTTTCTATGACATTGTTGGGTTTGCCTTTTTCAAATACCCAGGCTGATACCCACTGTCTATTCACCATGTGATCCTCTTCCACATCATCTCCTAATTCAATTCTTATCAATTGCGTAATCAAACCATTTCTTATATACTCATCATATGAGGCCTTAGCAGTTTCTTCCCAGTTTTCTACCAGACCTAATTCCTCCAGCTTAGGATCCATAACAAAATACAGACCAACCAGGTCTGCTCTACCCTCTTCAAT
>CAJQNH010000059.1 GCA_905479615.1 uncultured Eudoraea sp. | reverse complement strand
ATGCTATTTTAGATGAATTTCAGATAAAGTTCGAGATTCCTGAAGAAGATATGAAACGACTTCCAAAAGATGGAGCGTATATTACTATTTCTAACCATCCACTAGGTGGAGTAGATGGCATTTTACTTTTAAAATTGATGATAGAGCAGCGAAGCGATTTTAAAATCATTGCTAATTTCCTATTACATCGTATAGAGCCACTAAAACCTTACATAATGCCTGTAAATCCTTTTGAAAACCACAAAGATGCCAAAAGTAGTATTGCAGGTTTTAAAAACGCTTTGAGTCATTTAAGGGATGGACATCCCCTGGGCATTTTCCCGGCAGGAGAAGTATCTACTTATAAAGATGGGAAACTAATAGTTGACAAGCCCTGGGAGGAATCTGCTTTAAAACTTATTCGAAAAGCCGAGGTACCTGTTGTCCCCATTTATTTTCATGCAAAGAATAGTAAATTATTCTATCATTTATCAAAGTTCAACGATATCTTCAGGACGGCTAAATTACCTTCTGAAGTTACAACTCAAAGGAACAGGGCTATTAAAGTAAGAATAGGACAACCCATTACCGTAAAATCCCAGAAGGAAAATAAAAGTTTGGAGGAGTTTTCAGAACTGTTGCGTAAAAAAACATACATGCTCGCAAATGCGTATGAAAAAGAACGTTTAATAGACCAGATACCCACCACTTTGAAAATACCAAAACCTCCAAGAAGGATAGCCAGTGAAATGCGGACGGAGGTAATACAAGGCGAATTAGAAAAATTAAGAGAGAAGGATTGCCGTTTATTAGAAAGTAAGAATTATGAGGTGTTTTTGGCTCAGGAAAAAGATATGCCTTTTATTCTTAAGGAAATAGGAAGACAAAGAGAGCTGACATTCAGGGCAATAGGGGAGGGAACAAACAATTCTATTGATCTGGATAAATTTGATTATTACTATCACCATTTGTTTCTGTGGGATAATACCGAAAAGAAAATAGTTGGTGCCTATAGGATGGGGATGGGTTCCGAAATATTTAAGGAATACGGGATTGATGGGTTTTATTTACAGGATCTGTTTGGATTTGAACCTGAATTATACGGAATGATGCGGCAGTCCATTGAAATGGGACGCGCCTATATTGTTAAGGAATATCAGCAAAAACCAATGCCTTTGTTTCTGCTTTGGAAGGGCATAGTTCATACTACATTAAGGCATCCCGAACATAAATATTTAATTGGTGGAGTTAGCATAAGCAACCAATTTTCAAATTTTTCCAAGTCCCTGATGATAGAATTTATGAAATCAAATTATTGGGATCCATATGTAGCACAATATATCAGGCCGAAAAAGGAATTTAAAGTGAAATTAAATGATGCGGATAAGGATTTTATATTTGATGAAACGGAGGCAGACCTTAATAAATTTGACAGGTTAATTGAAGAAGTAGAACCGGGAAGCCTTAGATTACCCGTGTTAATAAAAAAGTATATTAAACAGAATGCCAGAGTGGTTGCATTTAATGTAGATCCGTTATTTAATAATTCAGTGGACGGCCTTATGTATATAAAAATTGCAGACTTGCCTGAGAGTACGGTAAGGCCTGTGATGGAAGAGTTCCAGGCAGAGTTGGAAAGAAAACTTACCGAAAATAGCGGGACTGCCTAGTTCAATTCCTTTTCTGCAAATATTTTACAAAAATCTCTTATTTCATTGCGTGCTTTTAAAAATGCCGTATGCTTTTCTTCGTCTGTTCCAATTACTTTAGAAGGGTCAAAAAAGTTATGGTGGATCCTTTTTGCATCCTTTGAGGGAATATAGGGGCAGTTTTCCCTGGCATGGTCACAGACCGTAATTATAAAATCCCAGGGGATTCCATCGTATTCATCTACATTATTTGAGGTATGCGTTGAAATGTCTATTCCATCCTCTTTCATTATTGCCACTGCGCCGGGATTTAGTCCATGCGTTTCAATTCCCGCACTGTATATTTTGGCCTTCTCATTTAGTAGCGCATTGAGATAGCCATGTGCCATTTGACTTCGGCAGGAGTTGCCTGTGCACAGTACCAAGATGTTTTTCATACTAATTACTTTTTAAGTTTTAGATTTAAAATTTTTTAATTTATTCCAACAATTTTACTTCGTCTTTCAAACAGTAAATTGTCTTTCCAAATTCCGTCCAACTGGCCTATTCTTTCCCGTTTACCCAAATAACGAAATCCAGTTTTCTCATGAAGTTTGATGCTAGCTGTATTTTCGGGAAAAATACCCGATTGTAAAGTCCACAAACCTTCTTTTTCACTGGCGGTAATAAGTTCTGCCATAAGAAGTTTACCAATGCTAAGACCTCGTGCTTTTTCTGCCACATAAACACTTACTTCGCCAACTCCTCCGTAAACACATCTGCCAGAGACGGGAGATAGTGCCGCCCAGCCTACGACCATATCATCTCTTAAAGCTACCAATCTGCAACTAGAAATATGATTTCTATTCCATTGCGCATAGGAGGGAATCTTCTTTTCAAATGTTGCAAAGCCCGTATCAATACCTTGCTTATATATTTGAGCAACTTTCGGCCAATGGGCCTCGGACATTTCAAAAATTAAAAAGCCGGGCCTGGTTAAATGGATTCTGGACATCATGGTTATATTACCAATTTACTAACAGCAACCTCCACCGGGAGAACAACTGGCTTCTTTTTCTGCATTAACTTCAATGGGAACCCCACATTCCTCTTTAGCCTTACAGTCCGTTTTTTCTACGGCCAATTTAATCAGTAATCGGTCTTCGAAAATAGCGTACCCATCAATAAATAACTGTGCGGTGTGGAAGTTAGCGTTGCTATATTCAATCTTAAGCTCGGCTTCTAATTCCATAGGTTTAATTCCGTTTACCCTGTAAAGAATTTCAAGTGCTTTAGAAACAGACATATACCTTGTTTTGTCTAATTCGTCCGGACTTTCCCAGAGTTGGACTATGGTTTCCTTCCAAAAATCAGTTCCTGCGCCACAATCCACAGAGTCAACTATGATATTTTTTACCTCAGTAAGGTGATAGTTGGCGCCCACTAATGCCCCTTTGTTGTAATCAAATACTAATTCTTTATTTCCGTTTTCGTTCAATAACGATAAAAATTCTTTTGTTTTCATTAGGTCGTTTTTAGCAACAGTTTACATTTGTTTTATCAAAGAAATCATTTATTAAGGTGAGTATTTCCTGCCATTTCTTTTGGTTGATACAGTAGCATACCCTTTTACCGCTTATTTCACCCTCAATTAAATCTATGCTTTTGAGTTCTTTTAAATGCTGAGAAATGGTAGGTTGTGCAAGCCCTATTTCTTCAACTATATCATTACAGATACAGTCTTTCTGACTGCTAATATGCTGTAAGATGGCAATCCGGGCCGGGTTGGCCAGAACCTTTAAGATAATAGCCAGTTTATTTTGCTCAGCGGTAAATATTTGCGTTTTGGTTGTTCCCATTACATATTTATATATTGCAATATTACGATAATAGATTTAATAAAAAAAGCCAGATCATAAAAAACCTGACTTTTTAATTTTTAGAACCAGGGTTTTTTACCTGCCTGATAGGTGTTGTAGAAATCCTCATCAGACTTGGTGAGGTAAATAATACCTTCTATAAATCCGATCAGACCTGTTATCCAAACTATAAATACTCCTACGCCAACGCAGAAAAGCACGTAGCCAACAATACTTACTCCTAATAGGATAAAACCTTCCTTCTGATACCCTAATATAAACTTATGAATACCTAATGAGCCTAATAGTATAGCCAGGATCCCAGCCAGTATTTTTTTATTATCGCTTTCGGTGACTCCTTTCATACCTTCAGAAAATTCACCTGCCGTTTTCTTGGCCCCCTCTGCAAAATCACCGGCAGCTTCTTTAGTTTCTTCAGCGAATTCTTTGGCAGATTCTTTGGCCTCTTCAGCAAATTCCTTGGCCTTCTCTTTGGCTTCCTCAGCAGATTCCTTAGCTTCTTCAGCAAATTCCTTGGCTTTCTCTTTGGCTTCCTTTGCAGTTTTTTTGGCTTTACCTTTAGCTTTATCAAAGGCGCCTTCTGCTTTGTCTTCGGGATCCTTATTTTCTTCTGACATGATTATTTTTTGTTGGTTAATACTCTCTTAAATGTAGTAATTATTTTGGTATCAAAGAAATGCTTTATCCACTGGTTCCCATAGCTCTATCTTATTGCCTTCCGGATCCAGAATCCAACCAAATTTACCATAATCGTATTCCTCTATTTCACCCACTACCGTAACTCCTTCCTCTTTTAATACGGCCAATAATTCTACTAAATTTTCAACCCGAAAATTCATCATAAATTCTTTTTTGCTGGGCTTAAAATAGGAGGTGCCTTCCCTGAAGGGGCTCCATTGCGTAGAACAATCATTACCCTCTTTATCTTTCCACCAGAAGGTGCAGCCGTATTGGTCTGTATTCAGTCCTAAATGATTTTTATACCAGTCTTTTATCTTATCCGGATCTTTTGTTTTAAAAAAAACTCCTCCTAATCCTGTAACTCTATTTTTCATAATAAAACACTTATTTTTTCCAGGCCTTTTCGTATATATTTATCCACTGTTCAGTAGTCATTTTTGCTACTAATTTGCCGATTAAAGAATAGGGAATTTGGTTTATATTTTTAAACCTGATGCAACTTTTACCCATATCTAATTTGGTCTTTACATGTTTTGGATATTCAGAAACAAACCAGTTAAATAAACCATTATCACTATAAATTCCCATATGATAAAGTGCTATGAAGTTTTTTTGGGAGGCAATATTTATAAAGGGTAAAGGGAGTAGGGGATTCGTATGGTACCCATCAGGGTATAATGTGTGGGGCACAACATAACCAATCATGCCATAGCTCATAACTTCTTCGAAGCCTTCGGGAAGGTTTTTTAAAATAGATTCCCTTAACTTCATTATGGGTTGTTTCCTGTCCTCGGGTAGTTCGGAAATATATTCTTTTGGTGTTTTGGCATTCGATTGCATAGTAGTTTTATTTTCGTTGTAGTAGCAGAGTAGATAATAGTGAAACAACAAAACCAATGCACAATACAGTTGCACTCATTAACATCGCCATGAAACCACTGCTGTATTCAGGGATTTCTCCTTCATAGCCATCTGCACGCATCATCGCCTTATATTCCTCAAAAAAATCCGGGTTAAGTACTGTGATGTAGATATAATCGGCAATTGCAATACCAATGGCGATGATAAGAGCAATGAGCATACCTATAAGCAAGGCCTGACCAAAATTAACTTTGCCATTATTTTCCTTATCCCTGTAGTGTTTTATCCCAAAGAAAATAAAAAAAGAAGAAAGTGTCATGGTTACATATCCGATGATAACCTGAATGGAAGATTCCAGGCCTTTCCCAAAGTAAAGGACCAAAAGGAAAACGAGCAACGCAAAGACAAACCCATACGCCCCAAATTTTAATACTGTGCTTTTCATATTTGAGTGTTTTTATGTCGGTTTAAAACCAAAGAAGAGGGGTGGAAAACAATTCATACTAAAGTACTAAATTGCTTCTTTTGTTGTTTGAAAAATCACTAATTAAATGATATTCATGGTTTTAGAGATTTGGATTACCTATGTTCTTTCTTTCGCGTTCGCCCTTATCAGGATATTGGAGGCCTAAGTTTTACTAGCGCTTTTAGAATTCCTTTTGGTTCATAAATTTATCCCCAATCACTGGCAAATATTATATTTATAAAAACAAATTCTTTGTTACTCGCAGGAAATAATGAAGGGCAGGGGCGCATTTTTTAGTTACTTTTTTTGTTTTTTTTGTTTTTTTTGCCCTTTTTGTCATCCTTATTAATAATATTTTGGACAGCCTTTCCAGGAACAATTCTGGTAAACCCATGAATTAATCCTTGAACAATATAATTAATTGGTGAGCGGTTTACGTTCCTTTGGGACTGATATTGGGCAAAAAGGTATTTGCCTTGAGCAGGCATATTATTTGCCCGAATGGCAGTATTAGCAATTGCAGAAAGCAACACCTTTTTTTTAGATTTATCTTTGCTCTTTTCATTAATCAATTTCACATGTAAGTTGCTATAATCAAATACCAGTTTGTTTTGGGATTGAATTGGGCCGGCATTCATATGAAACTGAATTCGGCTCATTTGTCCGGTTACCATTTCAACACCAGCCAGGGGTTTTAAGGAGGGGTTTAAACTGGTCAAATCCATTTCTCCAACATCTACGGCTAATGAAAATGTTTCTTTATCATATGGAACGCTTAAATCAATATTAATTCCAGCTTTTCCAATTAGGCTGGCACTAATTGTTGCGTCTAATTGACCTTTATTTATTTGTTCTTTGGGCATGTTAGTGACCTCAGTAATAGTTCCATTAATTTCCTGAAATTTAAGCGACCCTGATTCACTTTTATTAGCTCCAAGTTCACCATAGGTTACTGAAGAATTTGAAATTTGAATGGAGTCTATAAGAATTTCCATGGGAATTGAGTTAATAATACCTTGAAACATAGGTTTAACTGCATCCGGAGGCCTGGAAATATTCTTATTTCTTTGCAGTTTAATGTTCAGTTCGTCAATAGAAACCTTTTGGGCTTCAATATCTAATTGTGTATAAAAATTACTTGAATGCTCAAGCTTATGTATACCAATTTCTTTTACATTTAACTCAATAATATCGTTTTGGACCCCGACGCGCTTACTAACTTCAACCCAATCTATTGAATAGCCCAGGGAAATATCATTCAGTAAAATCTCTTTGTCCATCAGGTTGTAATGAAGACTACCTAAGCTAATATCTGTATAGTCGTTTGGTTTGAATGTTGCACTATCTATATCTACATTTAAATTCCCCACTTGAAAGGGGATCAGGTGTTTGAATTTCAAAGAATCAGTTTCTATTTCAGTCGCCAGTATATTTAATCGTTTAACCTGACCTTTAATGTCTTTTGAATCAGGATCTCTTAAAATAATTGAACCATTTTGAATGCGAAAGTTTTTTAGATCTGCACGTGATATTATATCACCAAACATTATTTGCAACCCTTTTCCGCTGGTGCTTTTAGTAGTATCTGCACTAAGTATCACTTCAAATATTGGTTGTTCGAAGGCAATCTCATCTAAATTTAATTTTTTGCCAAACAACAAATCTCTCCATACTATTCCATTAATGGTAGCGTAATCTACCTGTCCTGTAATTATGGTTCCGTTTCCAGGGTTTAAAGGTTCAATACGGACTTCGTCTAAAGTTACCCCTTTAAAAAAGGTGCCTAAATCAAAATCAGAATACGTAATGTTGTAAGCTCTATCGGGATTTGAATTTAGCCTGGCTTCGAATTTCGATTCAATCCTCCATTCCAGCCCCTTCATAAGGATAAATAGTATCCCTAGAACTACCAGAACCCAAATGGCTGTCTTTTTCATACTATTATAAGTTATTTTTTCTGTTTTACTAACTTACGAACTTTTGTTGAACAATGTTTTATTATGCCATCAATCCAATATAAATACAAAACGCGTCATAAGTCCGTGGTTTGAGCCTGCTTGTCCTGTGCGATCAAGCGTAGAATACCTGTAGTTTACGTCAACCTGCAGGGCTGAGATAGGACTCCAATTTAATCCAAGTGAAAATGTGTCCATTTTACCACCATCAATATTGTTATCTGTCAAATCTATAGATCACAACCTACTGTAAACCTCTAATTCACCCCAGCCTTCTGAATTAATACCATTGGCGACATTAAGTCTTTTAAAAGTCCCACAAAGGTTCTTCCAGAATATTGATTTAATTGATAGAGTAAAAGTACTGAAGGCATATTGCCCAAAGGTGACAATGGTTTTCTTCACACCTTAAATATACCAAACCTGGTTTTGATTTTATCTACAATTGTCTGTGCTAATTTCTCCTTGCTCTCAATGGTCCATCCGGCCACATGTGGAGAAAGGATTACGTTATTGGCATCTATTAGATATTTAAAAGCATCCGGAAGTTCACCTTCTGCAAACATATCTTCGAAGGAGGTTTTTTCATATTCAAGTACATCTAATCCGGCGCCTAATATTTTCCCGGATTTTAAAGCGGTAACCAGATCTTCGGTTACTACGCATTTTCCTCTTGCGGTATTTAACAGCCAAAAAGGCTTTTGAAACGCATTTATAAACTCAGTATTGATCATTCCCAGGGTTTGTTCGGTTTGAGGTACGTGAAGGCTTATTACATCTGATCTTTGCTCCAATTCCATGATCCCTACCTGCCTGGCATTTTCATCAGATACGCCCCCAACTATGTCATAGCAAATTACTTCAACATCAAAACCACTGAGTTTTTTAGCAAAGGCTTTTCCGGTATTACCATAGCCGATAATACCAAGAGTTTTGCCATCAAGTTCTACCCCGCGGTTTCCTTCTCTGTCCCAGATACCGGTTTTTACTTCACGGTTGGCTTTGGTCAGTTTATTAAAAAGAGCCAGTAATAATCCCAGGGCATGTTCCCCAACAGCATTGCGGTTTCCTTCGGGCGCGGCCGCCAGAAAAATTTCTTTATACCTGGCATAATCCACGTCAATGTTTTCTAAACCAGCCCCAAGTCTGCCTATAAATTTGAGGTTTTGTGCTTTTTCCAAAAAGGTTTGGTCTATGGTAAATCTACTTCTGATAATAAGCCCGTCAAAGAGGTGAATTGTCTTTTCAACCTCAGATTTGGGCGCAGTATATTCTTCAACATTCTCAAAACCGAGGGCGTTGAATTCCTCTATGAGCAAAGGATGGTTGGTGTCTAGGTGGAGGATTTTCATTCTTTTTTAAATTTTTGGATATTCGGTTTTTGTCCTTGCGTGCTGCACGTTTCCCGTATGGGCCGTTGTTAACTTCTCGAATAGCAATAAATGTACTATTTCATTGTTTTTTGTAGACGGATTGTGCTCTACACCCTTTGGGACAACTATGATTTCACCTTCTTTCACAACTTCAGTCCGGTCTCTGAATTGCATATATAAAGTACCTTTTAAAACCTGAAATAGCTCATCCTCATTTTCGTGGGAATGCCATACAAACTCTCCCTGGATCTTTGCCAGGATTACCTGCATATCATCTACCTGCCCTATTTGATGCGGGTGCCATGTTTTTCTAAATACAGCATGTTTCTCTTTTAAATTTATAGCTTTTATATCAATCAACGTAAGTCTAATTTAGTATATAATATATTTTACTCCTTTTTGGTTTCAGGCTGGTCTTTGACGTCAAATTCAAAAATATCATTTCTGGCGTAATGCCCTATTACATCAAAATCGAGTTTGTTAAACTTAATTTCTTCAAGATCTATTTCAGCGACAAGAACACCCGCTTTATCATATAAAGGACCGGCAAGAATTTTTCCGTTAGGAGCCACTATAATACTGCCTCCCCGACACATTGTTTCTGCTTCATCAGCAACAAGAGTCTGGTACTTTTCCGGATACATAGATTTTGTAAAATACTGGTTACAACCAAGTACGTAGCATCTGCCTTCCAATGCGATATGTTGGAGTGTGGAGGTCCATTCTTCCCTGGCATCTGCCGTAGGGGCAATATAAATTTCAACACCTTTTCTGTACATGGACATTCTGGCAAGAGGCATATAATTTTCCCAACAGATTAAGCCTCCCAACTTGCCTATTTTAGTTTGATAGGTAGTTAATGATTCACCGGAAGCTTCTGCCCAGACAATTCTTTCGGTTCCGGTAGGTTTAATTTTTCGATGCGTGCCCAGTAATCCGGAAGTAGGAGATATGTAGAGCATTGAACAGTACAGACTGCCACTTATATCGTCTTTTTCAGTCACACCTATTACCAGGTAGGTTTTATTTTTTTT
>CAJQNH010000058.1 GCA_905479615.1 uncultured Eudoraea sp. | reverse complement strand
GTACGATCGAACTTCCGTTTAAAACGTTTTAAAGCTCTGTCTATATTTTCTCCTTCTTTAACTGGTATTATCAACATAGGCTACAACCTCCTTTCTTTAATGATTTTTCGAGTGCAAATATAGAATGAATTAATTAAACGGTAACAAATTATTTTAAAATATTCTTGGCTATAACTACTTTTTGGATTTCCGTGGTACCTTCTCCTATTGTACAAAGCTTTGCATCCCTATAAAATTTTTCTACCGGAAAGTCCTTGGTGTAACCATAACCCCCATGGATTTGCACGGCTTCATTGGCAACCTTTACACAGACCTCGGAAGCAAACATTTTTGCCATTGCGCTTATTTTGGTCATTTCACGACCTTCATTTTTAAGAAAAGCGGCCTTATGCACTAATAATTCAGAAGCCTCAATTTCCGTCGCCATGTCTGCCAGTTTAAATGAAATTCCCTGAAATGAACTGATGGGTTTACCAAATTGAACACGTTCTTTGGAATATTTTAATGAAGCTTCATAGGCACCTTTTGCTATTCCAAGAGATAAAGCTGCTATAGATATACGTCCGCCATCTAAAACCTTCATAGATTGTATAAAGCCATCGCCTATTTCACCAAGTCTCTGGGAATCGGGAATCCTGCAATTATTAAATATCAATTCTGCAGTTTCGCTGGCACGCATTCCTAATTTATCTTCTTTCTTACCACTGGCAAAACCCATTGTTCCTTTTTCTACAACAAAAGCGGTCATCCCATGACTATCTCCCTTCTCCCCTGTTCTTACTATAACAACCGCAATATCTCCACTTATACCATGTGTGATAAAATTCTTTGCCCCGTTTAGAATCCAATGATCACCATCTTTAACGGCTGTCGTACTCATTCCACCGGCATCTGAACCCGTATTATGTTCTGTTAACCCCCAGGCACCAATCCACTCTCCGGTAGCAAGTTTCGGAATCCACTTTCGTTTTTGCTCGTCATTCCCAAAAGATAGAATATGATTTGTACATAAAGAATTATGTGCAGCTATAGACAGGCCAATTGATGGATCTACTTTTGATATCTCTTCGATGATAGCGATATACTCATGATAGCCTAAACCGGCCCCACCCAATTCATGAGGAACCAATACGCCCATAAAGCCATATTCTCCGGCCTTTTTAAGAAGATCCGCAGGGAAAAACTGAGTTTCGTCCCACTCCATAATATGAGGCCGTATGTATTGTTCCGCAAATTTCTTAGCAGACTCGGCAACATGGTGTTGGGTCTCAGAATAGTCAAAACTAATAATAGACATAGTGTCTGTAGTCATCATTGCAATTTTTTAGAGCGACAAATATAATTTAATTCTATCAATCTTGTCTGCCGGGAAATCTTCTATTTTCAATAATTCATTAAAAGATTGGATAATTCCAACACTATTCCTGTAATTAACTATTTGAACGGCAAGGTTTTGATTTATATAAATGAGTCGTTCCATTTCTCCTCTTGTAGCTGTATTAATATTTATCCTTTCAATGGTGGGTTGCTGCTTAACCCGAAATTCTTCCAATATTCTTAAAACCACTTCTTCCTCCAGACCATATACATCATATAGTTGTTCATTTACCAAAAAGCCCCCTAATCTGTTTCTGAATTTGACAATTCTGGCCGATAATTTATCGCCAATTCCATATATAACCTGAAGCTCCTCCGGGTTAGCCTGATTCAAATCCTTATGACTCACTGCTGCTGCCACAGATTTTTCCTGTCTTTCTTTTTTTTTGTTTTTTGGTCGAGTTTTCCACTCAGGAAATTTAAAGTATGGAGCTAATATTTGTAATAAGGAATCTGAAATTAAAGTAACCTTTTGAAATTCTTTTGCGGAATTTACCCACCTGTTTTCAGATCTGAATACCTGTAACCTGTCTATCTCTTCGTTTGTCATACCAAGGGTATAACCTTTATAATCGGTTATAAAGTTTGGATTAAAAGGATAAACTTGCGGTGATTCTTCAACTTTACTTTGGTCCCCTATTGAATCCAATAGTTTTTGAACTTCAGTTTCCAATGCAAAGTTTGTCTCTGGGGTATAAACCACTTCATTCCTTAACAGTAAATAAATAAGCTGTAAGCTGAAAATGATTACCAATAAAAAGAAAATCCCACTGCGTTCCTGTTTATTGAACTTAAAGTGGGATTTAAAATTTTTCAAGAGTATTCCTATTTGCTTATAGCTTTTATATCCATTAGGTACTTATTAAGTTCTTCTTTAACCCTGGGGAACAAAAACAGCAAACCAATCATGTTGGGAAACACTAATGCCAGAATCATGGCATCCGAAAACTTAATCACGGCATCCAAGGTAGCTGCGGCTCCAATAACAACAAATAATAAAAATAAAATTTTATAGACAACATCTGCTTTTCTCCCCCTCCCGAAAAGATATTTCCAGGATTGAAGACCATAGTATGACCATGAAATCATTGTTGAAAATGCAAATAATATAATGGCAATGGTAAGGATATATCTGAATCCCGGAATAACAGAATCATAAGCCATTGATGTTAAATCAACTCCTCCTATATAATTTCCAGTTTCACTAATTAAAACGGTACTATTCACAGCATTTCCGTACTCAAATGCCCCGGTATCCATATTGAAGAAAATGATAACTAAGGCCGTCATTGTGCATATTACCACGGTGTCTATAAATGGTTCTAAAAGTGCTACAATACCCTCACTTGCAGGATACTTCGTTTTAACCGCAGAATGAGCAATAGCTGCGGATCCTGCACCGGCTTCATTTGAAAAGGCTGCTCTTTGAAAGCCCACAATAATAACCCCAACAACACCTCCCAAACCAGCTTCAGGAGTGAATGCTCCATTAAAGATCATCCCAAATGCATCTCCAATATATTGGAAATTCGCAAAAATGATTACCAATGAAGCCAAAACGTAAACTCCAGCCATAAACGGAACAATTTTCTCGGTTACGCTGGCGATCTTTTTTATTCCTCCAATGATTACAATTCCTACCAGAATGGCAAGAATTACACCAATAATGACTCCCGTAGCCCCACCTTGTAAATTTAGCATGGTAGAAAGTTGTACCGCTGCCTGATTTGACTGAAAAGCGTTACCTCCTCCAAAAGAAGCGCCGACGCATAATACAGCAAACACGACACCCAGAACCTTGCCTAAACCAGTAAATCCTTTTTCCTTTAAACCTCTTGATAAGTAGTACATTGGCCCGCCATAAACGGTTCCATCTTCTCCCACATCTCTGTACTTGACGCCCAGCGTACATTCTACAAATTTTGTAGACATTCCTATTAAGCCGCAAACAATCATCCAAAAAGTAGCTCCGGGACCACCAAGGGCAATAGCAACTGCTACTCCCGCAATATTACCAAGACCTACCGTTCCGGAGACAGCAGTAGCCAATGCTTGAAAATGACTTACCTCACCCTCTTTACTTTCGTCGGCAATCGTATCAACCAAATCACCATCGACGATATTAAGTTCGGCCTTTTCAACACTATGATGATCTAATTCATCATACTTACCACGCACCGTATTTATTGCCAATCCAAATTGGGTGATATTAGGAAACTTAAAATAAATCGTAAAAAAGGTTGCCCCGAATATTAATAGAATCAAAACAATGGGCAAATTATATCCGGCAATAGGGACTGAAGTAAGAATAAATCCTTCCCACCATACTGCAACAGGCATAAATGCGTCATTTACTTTTTCATCAAGGCCTTTGTCCTGAGCAAATGTCAAAATTGGCAGAAACAGTAATAAAATTGAAAGAAGTCTATACTTCATAAGAGTTGTTTTTGGTTTAATTTGGTCTGTAATGCGACAATATCCTAAAAAATAGTAATACAAAAAAATATAATTATCTCATGCAGCCTAGTTTATATGAAACATTTCGTTGAGCTTTTTAATCTGTTCGGGCCTTCCTAAAACAATTACTTTACTCTTAGGCTCTAAAGGCAAATCCGCTTCAGGGTTAATTATATAATTACCGTTGGGCTCTATATAGCCAATAATGGTACATCCTGTTTTTCTGCGAAGATCAAGGTCCCTCAAGGAATTACATTCCATTTGATCCGCAAAATCTTCAATGGCAACTTCTTCCAGGTTGGTGGTGTTTT
Organism: uncultured Eudoraea sp.; assembly: GCA_905479615.1. Lineage (GTDB taxonomy): Bacteria > Bacteroidota > Bacteroidia > Flavobacteriales > Flavobacteriaceae > Eudoraea. The sequence goes on along the minus strand of CAJQNH010000058.1, from coordinate 4,561 downwards.
CCCCTTCGGTGGATAATTTATCCATAAATGTTATCAAATCTGGTATTACAACCAAAGATGCCATATGATCGCCGCCTATCTTATCCGGCATGATAACACTATCTGCTCCTGCTAATTTCAATTTCTTTTGCGAGGTAACCTGAGAAGCCCTGCTTATGATAAATAATTTATTATTTAGTTGACGCGCTGACAACACAACAAACAAATTAGCTGCGTCATCCGGTAAGGTAACGATAAGATATTGAGCATCTTTTACTCCGGCTGTTATTAAGGTTTCATCTTCATTGGCATCACCCTCAATAAATAAGACATCTTTTTCATACTTTTCAATAATATCTTTGTCTTTTTCAATAACTACAAAAGGTTTTTTGTATGCCTTAAGTCGTTCCACCGCTTGCATACCATTACGTCCATAACCACAGACAATAACATGATTGGATAAACTGTTGATCATTTTTTTTACCTTTTTTGTTTTTAGAAGCTGTAATTGATTTTTGCTGAATAAATATTCCGTAATCACAGAAATGGCGTAAGCAAATATAAAGAGACTGGATATTATTAAAAAAATTGTAAATATTTTACCTTCTGTTTCCAAAGGACCAACTTCATTAAATCCAACGGTCGTAACCGTAATTATGGTCATATAAATGGAATTTAACCAAGATAATTCGGATATAAAATGATATCCTATGGTCCCTGCCATTAATACTGATAGCATCAATGCAATTGCGATGTAAATTTTAGAGCGAAAAAGTCTAATCATATCTAAAGATCAAAAACCGAATTCCTTTTGGTGTAGATCAAATCCTTTATTCTCAGCCAAAACGCTAAAAACAGATATAATGCAAACCCAAAACCCAAAGTTACAAACGTCAGGTAGATAAAAGTGGTTCTTACAACACGTGCCCTAATACCGAGACTCTCCGCGATCCGTCTGCATACTTCAAAGCCGCGTTTCTGAAAATAATATAAAAGGCGATAGAAAATATTCATTTTTTAAAAATACTATTTTCCTTTTAATAAACTATCTCCTACTACACATTCCAAACATCTATTTTTGGTACAATAAGTACTATAAAGTTGTAGTATGGCCTGACTATACATAGCATTGCTGCAATTAACTCCAAGATTATTAAATTTTCTAATAATTCTATTATCCTCGCTTTTTAGTTTGTTTATGATTATAATTATTCTCGAACTTACATCTCTTCCTTGCCATTTGGAATGGCAAAAAATCATAGGGATTATGGTATTAATAAGTAATAAATTAATAAAACTCTTTGAAAGTTTATTTTCTCTTTTAGGTGATAACTTGCCAAAAACATAATGTTTTTGCCAGTATTCACTGGTAGAAATACTGAAAATTTTATAAACCTGGTCGACTTCCTTTGTGGCAATAATATTGGCAAATAATTGTGGTTGCCTGGCATATAAATTAGCAAGTTGTGATAAGCGGATAGTAGGAAAGCTGGCAGGACGTAATCTAAAAAACGATGGTTTTTGAACACCGTTCTCTTTAATCTTGAATTTATCCCTCAAATATGAATATTCTCTCTTCATTTGGATTAAAACCCTGTCCTTAGACGATTCATTATCCAAGAGTCCTGCTAAACCAAATAGAACACTTTCCAACTGAAAAACATTATGAGTTAACTTCCGGACAATACCAAATTCAAGAGCTCTGCCAAGGCTTAAAAAAGCCTCGCTGTTTAACTTTAGTCCAAAGTTTTTCAATAACAGAATAAAAAGTACTTTCTCCCAATCGTTGTTCGCTTCTGCCAACAATCTGTTTATTTCATTGGATTTCTCTTCCAGTCTTTCAAAATATAGCCGTTCCAGCCAAACTGAAAATTTAAATTTATCCATAGAATTCAAATCCCTCTCACAATTGATAAAGTTATCCCTGGATGAATTAAATAATTTATAATAATTTGCCAGTATATATCCCGGTATAAAATTTATAAGTTCAAGAGCAGGTATTTCTTCCTTGTTTTTCCTATATACTACGGTATCTTCTTCCCAAACTACATGTAATATTACATTGTCATAATTACTATCTATATTATGCTGATGTGCATACCAATCAGAAGATTTTACATGGATTTCTACATTTCCTACCCAAAGTTGTCCATCAATTTCCAATTTAGCATGAAAAAAATCAGGTCCTGCATCATGATTATGAATACCCAGAGATATAATTTGAAGTGCTTTCTGTCTGGAGGTGTATAGATTTGTGAATGGAATTTTTCCATTTTTCCAGATGTAGTGTAGGAGATCTTCATGCATACCCCTAAAATAAAAGAGCCCACTGAAAGTGGGATGCAGCATTAAGGGTTTAAGAAAATTAGATTATATCTCCCTTCCATTCCAGTATTCCCCCCATGAGGTTGTAGGCATTGGGAATACCTATGCTGTTCATTATTGCACAAGCCTGGCGGCTTCGCTGGCCAGATCTGCAATAAACATAATAATTTTTAGATTTATCCAATTTCTTCAGCTCGTCTAAAAATTCTTGTCCCAAATAAATATTCAGAGTGGTGGACTCAGGAATCTGTCCCTGATTTGCTTCTTCCGGAGTTCTAACATCCAGAATAAAAGCGTTATCATCATTCTCCAATTTCTCAACCCACTCCTCTTGTAATAAATCTGCCATTTTATTTTTATTTCTGGACGAAGGTACAAACTCCTGTACTTTTCGCAAAAATTTACCAATGTCGCTACTTTATTGAACAGCCAACAGGCGGTATTTATAATTGATATTTCGACCCCCTTTAACATAGCATCGACAGCATTTTCAACATGTCTGGTCTTCACTGCAACCGCACGGAAAAAGTTATTATAAACCGTACTTTCTTAAACTAATTTCCATGGTAGTATCACCCCTCAATATTCCCGCAACCTATAAACTTTAGGCTGCTTAAATACAGGAACAGATAAATCATTTCCATCCTACCTTGTGCTATTTCGGCCAAAAACTAAGTAACAGTCTGATTAGGCTTACTAAATTTAACAAAACTTTATCTGTCCAGTTGTTGGCGGTAATAAATAAATATATACATTTGTATATACAATTATTGTAACTACATGAATGTTGAAGCTGTAATAAAAACGGATAAGAAGATTCCATTAAGAAGCAGGACACTAATACATTTAATGTTAATACATAATAAGGTCTCTGACAATATCTCACAAGCCCTTAAGCCTTTTGGAATTTCGAAACAACAATTTAATGTCTTGCGTATTCTAAGAGGTCAGCAGAGTAAACCTGCTAATCTATCGACTTTAAACGAGAGAATGGTTAGTAAAATGAGTAATACAACCCGTTTGGTTGATAAATTAATGAAGAAGGGTTATGTGGACAGGATAGTATGCATGTCTAACCGGCGTAAAGTTGAGATTAGCATTACCAAAGAAGGATTAAAATCACTGTCTGAAATGGACAAAGTGATGGATAAAGCCGAAAAAGAAATTTTAGTCAATTTTTCTGACTTAGAACTCGAACAATTAAATCTTTTATTAAATAAATTTTAATACACATATGAACAAGTACCTTGAAAGCCTCAATTGGAGATATGCTACCAAAAAATTTGATAGCCAAAAACAAATATCTGAAGAAGATTTGAAGACTTTATTAGAAGCTATTCGTTTAAGTCCATCCTCATACGGGCTCCAACCCTACCATATCTTTATTATAAAGGATATTGAAGTAAGGGAAAAATTAAAAGCAGCCTCATGGGGTCAATCGCAAATCACCGATGCCTCTCATTTAATAGTCTTTGCCAACAATACTAATTTTGACACGGATCTTATTGATAACTATTTAACTAATGTTAGCGACACCAGAGAAATTGAACTAAATAATTTGCAAGCTTATGGAGATTTTATGAAATCTAAATTAATAGATCTTCCTGATAACATAAAAGAAACCTGGTCGGCAAGGCAAACTTATTTGGCCTTAGGCAACTTACTTTCAGCTGCGGCAAGTTTAAAAATTGATGCCTGCCCCATGGAAGGTTTTGAACCCGAAACTTACAATGAACTATTGGGTTTAAACGACAAAGGATTAAACACTTCCGTTGTAGCTGCCATAGGTTACAGGTCTGAAGAGGATGATACCCAACATAATAAAAAAGTAAGACAATCAAAAGAATTATTATTCACACATATATAACACCTTAAATTAAAACAATCATTAAAACAAAGTAAATTTAGAAAACATGAAAAAGAATGTATTAAGTCTGGCATTAGCCATAGTTTTTGGAGCAACAGCGGTTGCTAACTCTCCTGTAAATAAAGAAAAGAAAGAAGTTAAAGCTAATGAAAGTAAGGTTACCTGGAAAGCTTATAAAGTTACAGGTTCTCATACAGGAACTGTTAACCTTAAATCAGGAGCCCTTATGTTTGATGAAGGAAAACTGACTGGAGGAGAATTTGAAGTAGATATGACTTCTTTGATATCTACGGATCTTGAAGGAGAATATAAAGGTAAATTAGAAGGCCATCTTAAGTCTGATGATTTCTTTGGCGTAGAGAATAATCCAAATTCTACCCTGGTATTTAC
>CAJQNH010000057.1 GCA_905479615.1 uncultured Eudoraea sp. | reverse complement strand
GATTTATCGTAAGTTTTCCACTCAAATGCGCCCCATACAATCAACATAACAAAGGCCAATCCTAAAACAAAATAGAGTCCACTATTTTTTCTTAAATCGGCTTTTGGATTCTTTTTTAGTTCCATCTTCTAAAATTTTAATATTCGCTAATTTAACTATTAATTTGATTAAAAAGCAACTAATCTTTCCATTTTAACTGCGTTTTACCCGAAAAAAGTTTAAATATAAAGCCAGCTCCAAAAAAAGCACCAAGGCTATTAGCAAGGACATCATATAATTCTCCACTCCTGCTCTGGGTAAATGTATCTTGAATTACTTCAATAACTATACCATAAATAATAACGATTAAGGTAGCAAAAATAATAGATCCGGATAAGTTTAGACGTCCTTTCGTCTGTTCTTTAATTAACAGTACACCCAGGATTGCAGCGATAAAATAGAAAAAGAAATGAACCAATTTATCCAGGTGAGGGATGCTTATTCCTGCAGTATCTATGTCTTCAAATGAGGATAGGCTTAGTACAGTAATAATTACTATCCAGCAGATGAAGCCAATAGTAAAACCATAATATTTAAACACCAATAAGCTCCTTATAATCTGCTTCACTCATTAGACTGTCGATCTCCGAGGCATCACTTATCTTTACTTTAATCATCCAGCCATCGCCATAGGGATCAGTATTTACCTTCTCTGGTTCATCCTCTAGTAATTCGTTTAATTCAATGATCTCACCGCTTAGTGGCAGAATAAGATCAGAAACAGTCTTTACGGCCTCGACAGTTCCAAAAACCTCATCCTTTTCTATAGTTTCATCCAGTGTCTCTACTTCAACATAAACTATATCACCAAGTTCCCCCTGTGCAAAATCTGTAATGCCAACGGTAGCGATATCGCCATCAATCCTTATCCATTCGTGATCTTTGGTGTACTTTAATTCGGATGGTATATTCATTTTATTTCGTTTTGTTTTGCCCGCAAATGTAGTAGATAATCTGTTGGTTTTCAAAAAAAATAAGCAGGATAAAAGACTAAATCCTATAATGCGTGAATATCATACAAATACAGTATCTAAAAAATATTGTTTGGACTCCTCTTCTAATAAACGAACAAAATGTCTTTAGTTGCCAAAATTATATCGAATGGTAAACCCGGTATTGATGGTTGTTTGAGGAAATGCCGTAGAAACAGCGAACTGAGAGAATGAATAATCAAAAAAGAATAAGGCGTTCAGGTTTTTACTTAGGGCGTAGTCTGCTGTAAATTTAGTGGACAATAGATTCTGCCCTGCTGTTATCTGATTATTATCCAAACTGAGATTTCTAATAATAGTAAGATTATCTCTTAGGGTAAAATCTGCCTTAAGGTTTAAATCGCCTTTCAAACGTTGCTTCTGCCCGCCAATGTTAGTTACAAATTTTACATCCTTAAAACGATATCCCAGTCCCACTGTATAATCCTGGCCAATGATCTCTGTAAGTAAGTTATTGTCGAAGCTAAAAGAATACGCTCTGTCTGTACCTATTTCTGCCAGGACGCTTAGCGAACTTTGCATTTCAAAATCCACTCTAATCAAAGGATTAAACTGATCTGTAAGAACAACATTATTAATAATATTTTCCGGAAGATAATCCTGTGTTTCCGGATTAATTGGCGGAAGACCATCATTAACAAGCTGGGATCTTTCGAGGTTGGTTTGAAAAGTATTTATACTGTAAGCAGATCGGTAACCATGGCTCAATGAAAAACGTTTGAACCTCTTTTTAAAGGATTTAATGCGCATTAACCCGGTATACTTAAGATTCCAATTAGGTATGGGAATATCTCTAAAGGCATCTAAATTAACCCTATTTACATCCTGACCGGTGTAGGCTGCAAAGAAAGCCGGTAAAACCACGTCCTGGCTTGTTTGACCATATCTTAAAGGATATCCGTCCTCATCCAGGCCTTCATCCGGACTCGACCTGTCTGAGAATAACCTTTCAGCCACAACAAGCCTATTATCTTTGAAAGCTTCAAAATTCTTTGACTGAAATTCATCACTTTTACTAAATGTTGTACCAATCATTAAGGTAGATATACTGAAGTTTCCAAAAGTGTTAGGTGTTTGCGCTAAATACTCGCCTGCGTTTATCTCAAAATTCTCCTGTAAACTGCTGGAAAATTGCCTGTCTGCCAATAAATCAATAGTCAAATCCCGAACTGGTTGAGCTGTAGCTGTAATGTTCAGCTGTTTGTTAGTTCGTTTTATAAATTGTTCGTTAAACTCATTATAAGGGGTAAGCCATCCATTACGTGCCGCTTCAAAACGTATATCTTTCTGACTTCCGAAGACAAAGCCCAATGATGGTCTTGTAGTCCCAATAAATCCGATAGACTGGGTATATCCCGGTAAAACCGTACCGTTGTTCTCCCTGTAGTTCACGTTAATACGTTTTACCATTGTTACTATATCAACAAAAGTATTGAACCCAGCACTACTTTTCTTTTTTGGTTTTTCCTCCCTGGCAGCCGGATTTCCAGCTTTATCACGACGAACAGGAGTATTACCAACCTCCCCTTTGCCGCTCCTTCTTTTAAGACCTATTTGATCATAAAGACGTTGCATGCTTAACGCAGTGGTAATGGTATGTGTATTGGCATTTTGAATAGTGTTAATAACAGCATTAGGATCTCCCAGGGCATCTTGCACCACTTCATTTAGAGCGTCGCCACCTCGCTGCCAATCAAAATTACTGGTGTAAGTATATTGGGCATTGATAAAGTCCAGTATAGGTATCTTGTTTAGCGGAATATCATAATTTAACTGAAACTGTTGGGCATGCCTGTTGGGTTCTCCGATATCAAAGAAGCCATTCCAAACATTCAGGTCCTGGTTAATATCTGAGTTAGGATCGCCATCCTCTTCAAAATAGTTTCGTACAATATTATTGTTGGAGGCCGTGATATTCAGGCGCAATGATTTGGACAAACTATAGTTTAGGGCATATTGCCAGTTAAAAAGATAGTTTCTTTGCTGGAGCAAGGGCAATGCAAGCTTTTCGACACCAGCTTCCAGAACATCTCTGAATCGTTGCTGATTGAACTGACGATTGTAATCTGACTGAACTGACAAACTGGTCGGTAACAGATTAAAATTCATGTCTTTCAACCATTTTAGGTAGCTTCCGGTAAATAAGGAATCCTTTTTTTCAAAAGGTGCTACTGATAAGGGCTTAAAATTATAATTGTAGACAAAGCCTGTCTTTACATTCTGATCTTTTAATCTCTCAACTTCAAAATCTCTATGATCTGTCTGGTTATAAGAATAATTAAAAGTAAAATTTTCAATATCATAAATATGGGGTTTTGCTTCAGGACCCCTATTCTTGCGTACTCCAATAAAGTTGACGCTTCTTCTTTTGGTATAGTCTTCGGCCTGCTCTCTTATGTCTTCTTCTTCGGCCTGAGTATTTGCAGCATCTATTCTGTCTTCAAGCTTTAAATCGTCATATACCGGATCAAACTCGGGGGTTATTAATTGCTCCGAAACTCCAAAATTAAAAGGAATTTGAACATTCCACTTTTTAGGGAGAAGTTGTCCAATAGACACATTAGTAACTACATCGTAGGCCACAGCATCCTCCCTGGAACGTTCATTTGGCCTTTGATCTACTGAGCCAAATCCAGGAGTACTTTTAGCTCCCGTGGCAGTTATATCAGCAAAATCCGCTAAGTTCGCATCAACCGCAGCAAGTGCAGCCCAACCTCCATTGTTATCCAAACCTGCCATACGTAATTCATTAAACCATACTTCGCCACGAGCGGGGAGGTTATCAATATTCTTTATCCCCAACATAGCACTTCTCAGCGAACCTATTGAAGGATTTCCCCTGATTCCAATACGTATCTGCCCCAATACTCTTGGGGCAAATTCATCAACTGAAACAACTTCCCCATCGATGATTTCATAAAAATTGATTTCATTCAGGGATTGATCAGCAATACCCTGAGATTTAACTTTCGTAAGGTCTCTCAGAGCTATATCCATTTCATTTATTTCGGGCCAAATTTCCTCTGGAGTTGTAGAACCAAATGGCGTAAACTTTAAAGGGACTTCTATTTGATAAAAATTCTCTGAGAAATCTGTCCCTATCCTTAGAAATGCGACCAGGGGTACATCATCATCCAGATAATCAGAATTCACAATCTTCTCAGCATGTAAAAACATTTTTAACCTCTTGTATTGTCGGATATCAATATTTACATTTTTAAAGACACCTCGGGAGTCCCGGGGCTCTAGATTCTCTACTTTGAATGACAAGGACTGTTCATTCTGACGAATGATAGTGTTATTATTATTCAATTGTTCTCTTAATACGCCTGGAGGTAAAACATAAGGAATTGGCGTCCTGGAGTTATTCTCTTCTATGTTTACCGTATTCACATCAACGATAGTCGCATCATCTTCAGGGTCATCGTTATCTGATGACAGGGTTTTTAAATAATTTCTCCAATCGATACGTACCAGATCCAGTGTCGCAAATCGCAAAACTACCTCATCTGTAAAGCCGGTAAGGTACATCCGCATAAAACTGATTGATCTAAAGTCTGTTATTCCCCCCACGGCATCATTAAAATCACTAAGTG
>CAJQNH010000056.1 GCA_905479615.1 uncultured Eudoraea sp. | reverse complement strand
AACCATTTTCATCCTTAAGTACTTTAGGTTCAAAATAACTCTCCGCACCTCTACTGGTAGTTTCCTTATAACTCTGAGTAGCATCATCCACCCAAAGAGCTATAGCTTTTACACCATCACCATGAGATTCTACATGTTTGTTTATTTCTCCTCCGGGCACAAGAGACGAAGTAAGTACAAGTTTAATTTTATCTTGTTCTATAACATAAGACGCTCTGTCTTTAAGTCCTGTTTCCAAGCCGGCGTATGCTAAAGGCTGAAAACCCCAAGCCGACATATAATAGTATGCTGCTTGTTTTGCATTACCCACATAAAGTTCAACATGATCTGTACCTAATAGGGGTAAAAAGTCTTTTGCTTCAAGATTTTCCTTCGGCAACTTTAATGACGATTTATCTAATATTTCCATTATATTTTTTGAATTGATTAGTAACTAAAAGTGTTTCGAGACGGTTTAGTCCCTACTTGAGATCTGGTATATTTACCACATTGCCCTAAGATGGGCAGAAATATCAATTCTGTTTTCCAACATTATGCCTTTTAAACTCTGCAAATATCGGAAAAAACCGGCAATTTCTGCTAAAAACAAAACGCATTTCCAGTTGAAGGAAAGTTCTTTATAATTCTAAAACCAATAACCAATGCTGACGAAAAAATTACCATCACTTATTTCAGGAGTCCAGGAATACATTACCTGCACCGGGCCTAAAAAAGTATCCCAACCATAAGACAAGGCATAGCCTGAAAAATCAGGCAAGGTAAACCATTCCCCAGTTCTGAATAGATCATCTTCAACATTAGCGAAATTAGCAGAAAACATAGCGTGATGATTTTTAACAAACTCAAAATCTAAACGTCCATAGGCCCTAACATAACTATTTCCGGGTAAGCTCAGAAAATCATACCCTACAAAAGGAATAAAATTATTAATGAGATTATTTCCATAGCCTCCTAAAACAAAATCCAATGCTTTCACATCAGAATTACCCAGTTTAAATCCACCTTCGGTTGTAAGGTTCACGGAAAGTTTTCCGACGATTGGGAAAGCCCCCCCAAATTTTGCCTGGGCAATAGAGAACTCTTTGAAATTATCATTAAAATCTGAGGAAAATAAATACAAATGAAAATCCCCATTAAAATACAGCCCTTTAGAGGGAAAGTATCTGTCATTATATGTATCCAGTATTAGTTTGCCATAAGCGCCAAAATAATTGCTATTTTCAAAATAAAGGCGCTCGTTCCCTTCAGGAGGTGAAACAATACTATCCTGGTTGCTATAAGTACGGGTGCTATACTTTAGCAGTTTATGTTCCGCGCCTATTATAAAAGCAAATTCCTCTTTAAAAACAGTCTGGAGATATAGCTGATTTGTGAAATCTGATACATTCAGATTTATTTCATTTATCCCTGCAACATTTGCTACCCTAAAATTGGAGCTAATTACATCTAAATCAATTTCATAATCAAAATCATTGAGTCGGGAATTTACCCCAAAGCTCCAGTAAGAACCCTTATCCAGATAGTACTGAAAATTATATCTAATATTATCTCCAAGGGCAAAGTCAATTGAAGCCACATCATCATTCATAAACAGATTCTTTTTTGTAAGGTTTATTAGTGCGGCCGTTTTGTACAAATCATCGTAGTGTACTCCAAGTCTTAAATAAGCTTTATTGGGATTTTCTTTTAACCGCAGAATTAAATCTTCCCCTAATTCGTTCGAAACAAGTTCATAGCGAATTGTAGTAAAATTATTTGTCGCCGCCAGATTACTAATCCCCAGTTGTAGCTTTTGAAAAGTAGTTTTGACAGGTAAATTAATACGCAATTTTCCTTTAACATATGCGCGTGAATAGTTAATATTCCCTTCCAGAATAAGTCGATTAATAAAAATAGAATCCTTTGTCTCTATTTTCTTGTGCGTTTTTCTTACTCGATTTTGTTTTGCCGCTAAATTCCTTAAGGTCTCCATATGTTCAAGGGCTGCCATCTTACCATTTTCAATAATTGGTTCTACTAAATCAAAATCAATAACAGAAAAGTCTTCAATATCGGGTCTAATATAAATATCCGTTTCATTTACCTTTGTTTTCATATCATCAACAGTCCGAAAATTATTAATCTGTAACAAAATATCAGTTGCTGACTGCAATGATTCACGGTCTCTAAGTTCATGTTGCACGTCTACTCCTATAATAATATCGGCCCCTAGTTGTTTTACTTCCATGATTGGATAATTATTCAATACTCCGCCATCTATTAAAATCTGACCATCTAATTCTGCAGGTTCAAATAAAGAAGGAAAAGTACCACTTGCCATAACCGCTTCCGGAAGATACCCTTTGTTAAGCAAGACTTCTGCGCCGGTCTCAATATCAGTGGCTATACAAAAAAAAGGAATAGGTAAGTTATTAAAATCGTTCACGTCCTTTACATGATATAGGAGCCGTACGAGTTCATTGTAAATTCTTTGACCCCCTGAAATAGCCTTTGGGAACGATATTTTAAATTTATTAAAAGGAAGCGAAAGTGCATATCTTTCAGAATCTTCTTTTTCATAAAAAGTCTTTGCACCCCTTGGAAGATTGTCCTGAATAAGATCACTAAAATCTGCTTGTCTAAATATGGAATCCAGTTCATTTGCAGAATATCCGGAGGCATACAATGAGCCCACAATGGCTCCCATGCTCGTACCTCCAATATAATCAATAGTAATACCAGCTTCTTCAATTACCTTTAGTGCGCCTATATGGGCCATCCCCTTTGCCCCGCCACCACTAAGAACCAGGCCTACTTTTATTGACTGATCTGTCTCAATGTTTTGGGCCCGACTAACCCCAAAACATAGAATAAACGTAAAAACCAAAGCCAATTTTTGCATATGGTTAAGATATAGGATTAATGGAAGTTTTCATAAATTTTCTTTGCCATAGAATGTCCAACAGTTTTTGAAAGATCCTCAATAGAAGCTTTTTTAATTCTATTGACAGATTTAAAGTTTTGTAGCAATACTTCTGCTGTTTTCTTACCCACGCCTTTAATCTGTTCCAATTCAGAATCAATAGCAGCTTTACTTCTCTTATTTCTGTGAAAAGTAATCCCGAATCTATGGGCCTCATTTCTTAATTGTTGAATTATCTTTAAGGACTCAGATTTTTTGTCCAGGTATAAGGGTATTGTGTCATTCGGAAAATAAATTTCTTCCAGCCTTTTCGCTATCCCAATAATTGCTATTTTGCCTCTGAGACCTAGTAAATCCAGGCTCTTTACAGCGGAAGACAGTTGGCCTTTGCCCCCGTCGATCACTATAAGTTGAGGTAGTCCCGAATCTTCCTCCAATAATCTTTTATAGCGTCTGTGCACCACCTCCTCCATAGATTTGTAATCATCAGGGCCATCTACAGTTTTAATATTAAAATGCCTGTAGTCTTTTTTATATGGTTTCCCATTTCTGAAAACCACACAAGCCGCAACGGGATTACTTCCCTGTATGTTTGAATTGTCAAAACACTCAATATGCCTTGGCTCTTCAGCAAGGCGAAGATCTGTCTTCATCTGAGCCATAATCCGGTTTGAATGTCTATCCGGATCTGTAATTTTTACCTGTTTAAATCTTTCCTGCCTGAAGTACTTCGAATTTCTTTCAGACAATTCCAATAGTTTCTTTTTATCTCCTAATTTGGGAACTGTGATTTTTAAATTATCGCTTACAACACATGTAAAAGGAAGAAGAAGTTCGTTGGACTGAGAGTCAAAACGCTGTCGGATTTCAATAATTGCCAATTGTAAAAGTTCTTTATCGGATTCTTCCAATTTCTTTTTTATTTCCATGGTGTGCGACCGAACTATTGATCCGTGGGAAAGTTGAAGAAAATTTACATAGGCAAATGCATCATCAGAAATAATACTAAATACATCAACATTGTTTATTTTGGGATTTACTATAGTAGATTTAACCTGATAATTCTCCAGAACTTCAATTTTATCCTTGACACGCTGTGCTTCTTCAAATTGCATCTCCTTCGCAAGCGTCTTCATTTGTGTTTTAAAATAATGAATGGAGGACTTAAAATTACCTTTGATTATCTGTCTTATATCATCTATTTGTTTATGGTACTCTTCAGAATTTTGAAGACCTTCACACGGACCTTTGCAATTTCCAAGATGGTATTCCAGGCATAATTTATATTTTCCGGCATTTATTTTTTCAGGGGACAAATCATAATTACAAGTCCGCAGAGGATAAACACTTTTTATAAGTTCAAGTAAAATTTTTACGGTTTTCATACTTGTATATGGGCCATAATATTCAGAACCGTCTTTTATAAGCTTTCGGGTCGGAAATATTCTTGGAAAGCGTTCATTTTTAATACAAATCCATGGATAGGATTTATCGTCCTTAAGCAGCACATTATACCTTGGCTGATATTTTTTTATCAGGTTATTCTCCAGAAGTAATGCATCAGATTCCGTTTTTACAACTATGTGTTTTAAGGAATCTATTTTCTTTACCATTACACGGGTCTTTCCGTACTCATGCGTCTTATGAAAATAAGAAGAAACCCTTTTTTTAAGATTCTTTGCCTTACCCACATATAATATTTTACCATCCGCATCATAGAATTGATATACTCCCGGACTGTCAGGTAATGTACTTAGTTTAATCTCTAATGGTATCTCGGGCATAAATTTGTATACGGAATAGTTCTCTTCAATACAAAGGTAAGTTACAATACAATTATAATTAACTGTGTAACACTCATGTTAAGTTTAAAATCACAAGGCCAAAATTGAAAATTTATTATCACCATCGATTAACAATTTTTGCAGGAAAAAATATAAATATCTCTTGCTATAAGATAATCCTTTGAATTTCAGCTTTATAATATCAAATACTTAAGGTTCTTGCATTATTTAATAGTTGGGAAAATGTTAAGAGAATTGTAAAAGTTGTGCATTTCAACGATTAAATAGTGCCTTTAATAGGACAATAGATATTTATTTCTTTATATTTAACCATAAAAATTTATTACCCGCATGGAAAATTATGTCATCACGTTAGGTATGTACCTTATTTTGATGCTATTTTTTAAAATATATTTTGCTGTTGCGGCAAAGGATTAATTTTAATTAAAATAGTTCCCCAAACTAGCTACAGGTTTAATCGGTATTTATGCTAAAAAAAGAGCTTCGATTAAACTACCTTCAATTTAGAAATGAATTGTCTTCAGAAACAGTTTCAAACTACAGCTTAGAAATTTCTAACAGGGTATTGGATTTACCCGTCTGGACGTTTGATTTTTATCACCTCTTTTTATCAATTGTAGAAAAAAATGAAATTGATACGGGTTTCATTTTGTCTATTCTACAGGGAAAAGATAAAAATATTGCACTCCCAAAGGTGTTAGATGAGACTAATCTCGTTCATTATTTACTTACAGATAATACCGTTTTAAGAAAAAACAAATGGAATATTCCGGAGCCCGTGGACGGATTAGAAGTGCCTCCGGTTAAAATAGATGTAGTATTTATTCCTCTTTTGGCATTTGATAAACGTGGATACAGGGTGGGTTATGGCAAAGGTTTCTACGATAAGTTTTTAAAGGAATGTCGAGATGATGTTATCAAAATTGGTCTTTCCTTATTTAAGCCTGTGGATAAAATTAGTGATATACAGAAACATGATATTCCAATGGATTACTGTGTTACTCCAGAGAAAGCCTATGTTTTTTAAAATGCTTTTTTTCCAAAAGCCTTTTTATTAAATACAATTAATATGCCTACCCCTGTGCTAATGGCGGTATCTGCAACATTAAATACCGGCTCAAAAAATCGAAAATTATCCCCTCCAATCCAAGGAACCCATTCCGGCCAATTCGTGTCAATTAATGGAAAATAAAGCATGTCAACTACTTTACCATAAAATAAGCTCCCATATGGTTCTTCAGAAAATAATGTCGCTATCTGGTTGTAACTGTCGTTGAAAAATATTCCATAGAATAAAGAATCAAGAATATTTCCAAGCGCTCCGGCAAAAATTAGGGAAACAGCAGTAATAAGAGTTACCGTTGTTTTCTTCTTAATAATGTCATAAAGCCAATATCCAATTCCGATAATAGCAAAAAGGCGAAAAACAGTGAGAACCAATTTGCCAATTTTGTCTGATATAGGTAAAATATCACTTAATTTGGCGCCCCAGGCGGCTCCTTCGTTCTCAATAAAAAGAATTCTAAACCAAGAAAAAACCTCTGTTGATTCTCCTAGTTCAAAATGAGTTTTTATATATATTTTACTAAGCTGATCTATTAGTAAAACAATCACTATAATCAGCATTGACCTCTTAATATTCATTCTTTTTTAAAATAGATTCGGCTAAAATAGGGATTATTCTACCAACAAAAGGGCAGGATATTCATTTAAAACAAACCGGTGGAAAATACGAAATCTTCTTCTTTATTAGAATGCGCTAGCTTTCTAATAGATTACATAGAATTTCTACTGGAACTGACAAAGCATTGCTAACTGTAAAATAGAAGACACTGAGTGGATTTACGGCAATATAAATGCCTAAAATTTTATTCTCTATTAGATTAATAAACAAGAGATAAATAGTAGCTGATCTCTATTTTTGCATGTTTTTGGCCTCAATGCTAAGAGTAGCGTGAGGTACCAACTTAAGCCTGTCTTTATTAATAAGTTTCCCTGTTACCCGGCAAATACCATAGGTCTTATTTTCTATCCTCAGCAATGCATTCTTAAGATCCCGAATAAATTTTTCCTGACGTATTGCTAACTGAGTATTGGCTTCTTTACTCATTGTCTCTGAACCTTCTTCGAATGCCTTGAATGTTGGAGAGGTATCATCAGTACCATTATTCCCATCATTCATGTAAGAGCTCCTGAGTAATTGGAGATGGCTTTGAGCTTTCTCTATCTTTTCTTCTATAAGTACCTTGAATTCTTCTAATTCTTTATCGGTATACCTTATTTTTAAATCTTGTCCCATAATTTTAGTGTTTTTGGATAGACAATTTTGTGTTTACATCATCAAAGGAAATGGCCACGCCATCTTCCATTTTTTCTTCAAAATTAAGTTCAGAGGTTAAAGTTTCGTTTTTTATATAACTAATGTTACTCTTAACTGCTCTTTCGACTAAACCGTCCTTTAAAATTCTTATATCTATTTTATCTGTTACTTCAAAACCAGAATCTTTTCTCAGGTTTTGAATCCTATTTACAAGTTCCCGAGCTATCCCCTCTTGTTTTAGCTCCTCATCAATGGTTATATCCAATGCCACTGTCAGTGGACCCGAACTGGC
>CAJQNH010000055.1 GCA_905479615.1 uncultured Eudoraea sp. | reverse complement strand
AATGGATATTTTCATTTCAATTTTAAAGGTAAGGAAACGGCCGCTATCTTTTTGGGCATAGAGACAAAAACAAAAAAAATCGATTTGAAGCTAAAAAAAATAGACTTATATATTATCAATTAGTTAATTTTAATACTCAATTCCTGAGCATTGGGAGTTTTGTGTAATTAACATAAATGAATTCAATTATGACGTTGTTTATAGACATGGATGAGGTAATAGCGGATACCTACAGGGCACATATTTCACTTTATAACAAGGAGTTCAGGGAAAACCTTACTGTGGAGGATTGTCTCGGAGGCGAAGTATGGCAAAGCGTCCCTGAAAATCGTAGAAGCAGGATACACAGGCACTGCCACGAAGAAGGTTTTTTTCGTGCCCTGCCTCCTATTGAAGGCAGTAAAGAAGTAATTATGGAATTAACCAAAGTTTACGAAGTTTTTATTGCTTCAGCGGCTATGCAATTTCCAAATTCATTAATTGAAAAGCACTATTGGTTAGATGAGCACTTTCCTTTTATTGATTGGAAACGGCGAATATTATGCGGGGATAAGCATATTCTTAGGGGAGATATCCTTATAGACGACCGGAAATACAACCTCGAAAATTTTGAGGGAAGGTCGATTATGTTCAGCTCTCCTCATAATATAAATACAAACGGGTTTGAGCGCGTAAATAACTGGCAGGATGTACGACAAATATTATTGTAATACCAAATAGATGTTCATACCTAAATAATTGCTTTTGAATGAATTCAAAAATTAGTAAAGTACGTTGGTTATATGAGTGTATGCAACAAATTTCAGGAAGATGCTAACTGAAGTTATTCTGCCTATTTAGACATTAAAGCAATTACCATTCCCAACCAAATGCCAGTTTCCAGTAATAATCAGAATCACTTGCCCCGGCTGTGGGCTGGTTATCATAATTTAAGGTAAGTCCCGTTTTTACATAGAAGTCAAGTGGCAGGTCATATTTCAAATCAAAATTCCAATCTACACGCCAACGACCGCTCTCGCTAAAACTGGGATATGCCATTAAACGTGTAATTAAACTTAGATCTTTAGTGTCAAACATATTGAGTTCAGTCCCTAATATACCTTCAATACTCGACCTGTCTTGAGTGTCATTGGAAAATTCTTCACTGTTATAGGATAAGCCCGTTAATACGCCCCAATACATATTATTGGTATTTACTATGTAATTTCCAACCCCCATGGAAACTATGGCTCTTAAATCTAAAAGTTGTTCTGTATTAGACAGCAAGGATACCTGAGGAGAAAGATACCAGTCTTTAGGGAGAAAGTAATTAAAGACAAAAGAGGCATCTTCCCTTCTGATATCTTCTGCATTATCCTGAGTAGAACGCAATATGTTTGCATTAATAAGTGCTGACCATTTATCCTCAGTATACTTTAGGTTGGTTCCAAAGGTGAACTGCTTTAAGTTATTGGCTTTAGTAAAACTTATTCCAAAATCAACAGCGGCATCAAGCCTGCTCCAAAAGCCTTTATCAAGTGGCTGAAGAAAAACTATTTCAGGTATCTGTACTTCTCTTTCAATTACCCCTTCCCGATTGGTAATAATAATGGAGTTATCCTCATTGGATCTTAGGCTGCCAACAATACGGCTCCCGTCTGTTAAGTTTGTCAAAAAAACTGATTGGGTATAGATTTTTTTTATCTCAAGCCATTCAATGGTAAAATCAGAGTCACTGTAATTGGTTTCTATGATTAAAACACCATTGTTCATAGATTTTATCTCCCCTATTATCATGGTGTTCGAATCTATTAGAAGAGAATCTAATTGCGCATGGCCGGTAGCACAGGCAATAATTATAACAATTAAACTAATTTGTAGTTTTTGTAACATACGAGATCACATTTAAGGCAATAAAAATAGTTAAAATTCTATTTTGAGCAATTAATGAACTGACCATTAATTATAAAAAAACGTGATTTAAGGTTTAAAATGGAGAGAGGTAAGTAGATTTCAATTGGTATTTAGACTATCCTGAATTGATGTAATGTTAGTCATAGATAGATTAACATCAGTCATATCAACACTCAAAAGATCTTTTGGGGTTTTTTCCTGTTCTGAATAATTCAAGCTGGAATTAGTAATTTCAATTTTATTGATATAAAGTGGTTGATTTAGTTTTTTTATGGATTGCTGAGGTAATAAAGTGTTCTTATTTAAGTCAAAAGGCTTGCTTTTATCTTTGGCAATAAGGGTAGTCATGCTATCCATGTCTATCTGATCAATAATTATTTTCTTAACATCTATTTGTTTTTTGGAAAGATAACTTAGGAAAGTCTAACCGGAAAAAGTGACTTTCGAAATTGATATTGCCTTTAATGTACGCTCTTTTGCAGTACCATTTACTAAGCTGTCAAGAAATTCCTCCTTTGGTTTGATGCTTAGGCCTTCAAGGCTAATTCGACCTGGAAAAATATTTATGTTAAAATCTTCAACACTAAGGATGTATTCTTTTTCCTTATTAATTTTAGTGATTTCCTTCTTGAGGTAAGGGCTCGCAATAGATTTAAGGATGACATTTGCAAAAACAACGAGTAATACCCCCAATAAAAGTATGCCCAACACAATTCGAATGGACTTTTTTATTTTCATGAATTAAAGATTGATTCTCTAAATGGTAAATCTAATCTATTTTATTTCAGATCATTAAATATTAGTTTCTTGTTAACCGACTATTTTTTTATTTGAATTACCGTTATTTTATAGAGCACGATAATTCAATTATAAAAAAAGCCTGTCGGATAATAACAAGCTTTTTTTATTAGGGAAAATATTTTAATGGAAGGTGTTTAATCTACTTTTTTAAATCCTCCTTCTTTAAAACGATATCTCGCCATGATTCCCCAATTACCGGTATAAAAATCAAAATCGTTTGTAACCGCAAAACCAGGTCTCCAATCAAATCCGATGGTCAAGGGAAATTTAAAGGAATACTCTACTCCGAAATCCCCGGCAATATTAAAATCAAAATCGTTTTCGAAGAAAAATTCAGGTCCAGGCCCCGGGTAAAATTTTAGTCCTGATGGTCCGTCAGTAAGAGCAAACATCCAATCAAAATAAGTACCTGCACCAAAATTATCCAAATACACTGTAGGTTGAAGTCTTGGTGAGATCCCGAGTGGTATGGTAGCATCTATACCGGTATTATCACCAAATCGAATACCAGCTATACAATATGCCCAAATCAGACAGAAGGAAGTGCAGTTTAATTATTTATATAATTCTGTAATTCTGCAATTTTATCAGGAGAATTAAAAGCACCTCCGTAAAATGAGGTAACGGTAGCCGATGTATTATCTTTAACCCCTCTGGAGGAAACACATAAATGTTTTGCGTCAATAATTACTGCCACATCCTGGGTATTAAGTGTGGTTTGTAATTCCACTGCTATTTGATTGGTTAGACGCTCCTGTACCTGTGGTCTCTTGGCAAAATATTGAACTATTCGGTTTAATTTTGAGAGGCCAATGACCTTTCCTGAAGATACATAAGCCACATGTGCTTTGCCAATAATAGGTACAAAGTGATGTTCGCAATTGGAGTAGAAGGTAATATCTTTTTCCACCAACATCTGATTGTATCGGTACTTATTATCAAATAGGGCCACTTTGGGTTTGTTTTTTGGGTTTAACCCGGAAAAAATTTCATCTATGTACATTTTCGCCACACGTTTTGGAGTACCTCTTAGTGAGTCATCACTGAGGTCCAAGCCCATTACATCCATAATTTGAGCAAATAATTTTGCAATACGTTCCTTTTTCTCTTCATCACTGATTGCAAAGGCGTTTGGCTTCATCGGAGTTTCTAATCCAGTGAAGAGGTGATCATCACCAATCTCTTCATGCGTGTAGCCATTTAATAATTCTTCTGATTCAATTAATGTGTTCAATAGTATATCCTGATCTTTCATTTGGCGGTATTAATAATTTATTTTATTTCTCTTATCTGAGCAAAATGCCTGTTCTAATTGAGGCACTACTTTTTCTGTTGCTAATTAATTTGCGTACTGGTAAAGATAAAATTAATGTTTAATAAAAAATGTTAAAGAATAAACAAAAATACAACATTCCTGAAGAGAAATAGTGAATATATTATTGCTTTATAGTAAGTAGAGCAGAAAGTGTTAATTTATATGTATAATAAAAATTGATTATACCTAAACAGAGATTAATTTTGTATTGTTCAGTTTTTGTAACACATAGCCATGGAACTTCATATTAAATAATTTGTTCTATGTACGAAATCTTTATAGAGAAAACAGAAAAGGAGCTAGTTCAGGAGTAATATCGCAAATTTACGCAAGAGGCACATCGCCAGTCAAAATCTAACCACAGATTAAGTGATGACAATGTTTTTGAGGCCGAATAAGTATTAAAGGAAATAGAGAAACTATTATTATAATTTTATATTCCTACTTTAATGTTCTTAAATAAAACTTATGAGTTAGACCCTCTTGGCTTTTTTATTTCTTTTAGCTTCTTTTTTTTCTTTAGCAGTTAAGAGCGGTTCTTTTTTGACGTTTTTCTTTGCGTCTTTGCCTTTTGTCATAATTAAAGTTTCTTTTAATTATAAAGTTAGGTATAATTATGAAACGAGTTAAACTTTATTTTGTAGTTATCTAAAGTTCTATTTTCCCCCATACAATTTGTATACTTCTGAACCGGCACTTAAAAACGCCCCGGTTCCATAAACTTCGGTCTTATCTGCCCGGGCCTTACCGGGTGCCGCTCCAATGGGTTGCACATAACCTAACATCCCATCTTTTGTTACATGGCTAACCATAGCTTCCCATCCTTTTTTTACTGCTAAGCCATAAGTTTCTCTATCTAAGATTCCCTTGTTTATACCCCAGGCCAAACCATATGTATAAAATGAAGAACCGCTGGTTTCAGGTGTAGGATAAAACTCCTGCCCCAATAAACTCATTGCCCAATGACCTGCCGGGGTTTGAATTTGGAGTATCTTTTTTGCCATTTTTCTATAAATCTCAAGGAAATACTTGTACTCCTTACTCTTTGGGTTCAACTCATTCATTATATTCGTTAGACCGGCAAATACCCAGCCATTACCTCGAGACCAAAATATTTTGGTGCCATTGTCTAATTTGCCCATATAACTTTCATCCCGGTAGTACAAGTTCTCCATTTTATCAAATAAAAAGTCTGTTGTTGCTTTATATTCAGATATCATAAAATCGAGATATTTTTGTTCCCCGGTAATCTTAAAAAGTTTTGCCCATACTGGAGGTGCCATAAACAAGGCATCACACCAATTCCAGCGATCCTGGTGATACGGGGTATTCCACTTTAATGAAGTTTTCGCCGGATGAAGCATTATAAAATTGAACTGCTCTTTGGTTGGTTCAATCATTTTTGGATCCTGATACTTGCGATATAGTTCCAGATACATCTGACCCACAGTATGGTCATCCGCAAAGTATTTACGAAAGTGTAATTTCCATAAATATTTTTCCCCAATAGCTGCAAGCCAATTATAATACTTTTCATCATCGGCTATTGCCGCCCATTTCACCATGCCAACGTACAATGCACCGTTAGTCCAGTCCAATGGGTGATGTGGCTCTTCATATCCACTGTATAAATCGGTGAAATGTGCTATTTGCCAATCGGCTACCCGTTCCATGACTTTTTTTACCTCATCGGGCTTTATTTCCTGGGCCTGAGAAAGATATGTCATTGTAAACAAAGCAATGATTACAATAATTTTTAATGGTTTCATTTATCGTTATTTTTTTCTTCTTTAATTCTTTGAACTTCTTTTAACAA
>CAJQNH010000054.1 GCA_905479615.1 uncultured Eudoraea sp. | reverse complement strand
GCTGTAATTGCTTCTTTTCAGGAATCTATAAGACATGCGGGTGCGCATCAGTATCAAAGTTATCAGGGGCTCCCTGAGCTAAGAGAAACTATAGCGAAGTTTTATAAGGATAAATTTGGTGTAAATGCAGATCCGTCTAGTGAAATATTACCCCTTATGGGTTCCAAAGAAGGGATAATGCATATTAGTATGGCTTTTTTAAACGAAGGTGATGAGGTATTAATTCCCAACCCGGGTTACCCTACCTATGCATCGGTGACTAAATTAGTAGGAGCAGTTCCAAGACAATATGACCTGCTTCCTGACAATGGGTGGTTTCCAGATTTAGAAAGCTTAATGCAGGAAGATTTGTCTGGTGTAAAGCTAATGTGGGTGAGTTACCCGCATATGCCTACTGGGGCTATGGCAAATTCTCACCAATTTGAGACATTAGTGGCCTTCGCGAAAAAGCATAACATTTTATTGGTTAATGATAACCCTTATAGTTTTGTTTTAAGCAAAAATCCGTTGAGCATATTAAGTGTTAATGGAGCAAAGGATACAGCATTAGAACTCAATTCTCTGAGCAAAACTTTTAATATGGCAGGTTGGAGAGTGGGCATGGTTTTGGGAAATGAAAAGAATGTAAATGCGATTTTAAAAGTAAAAAGTAATATGGATTCCGGAATGTTCTATGGAATTCAAAAAGGTGCTATAGAGGCATTAAAAAGTGGTAAAGAATGGTTTGATCAATTAGATACCACATATAAAGCTCGCAGAAAGTTGATGTTTCAATTGGCAGATAAATTGCAATGCACCTATGACCCTAATGCTGTAGGGATGTTTGTTTGGGCTAAATTGCCGAATGGATCACCGAATTCAGAAGATTTTATAGATCGAATATTAAAGTATAAAAATATTTTTATTGCACCTGGAACTATTTTCGGAAGCAATGGAGAGGGTTATATCAGATTTTCACTATGTATAACCGAATCAAAAATAAAAGAAGCGATCTCCAGGTTTTAAGATGCAAAAGAGAGTTAGAGAAATAACAGGAACATAGTAAAAGCATATCCTAAGAATTGCAATTAGCGAATAAGTTAAAAAGATGAATGTTATAATAGTAGGTATCGGATTAATCGGGGGCTCAATGGCCAGGGACCTGAGATGCCAATATTCCGAGGTATCAATCTATGGAATAGATGCAAGTGCAGCCCATCTTGAAGAAGCTGTTAGGTTGCAACTTATAGACGGTATTGCAAGCTCAAAAGAATTATCGGAGGCTGATTTGGTTATAGTTAGTATCCCCGTGGATGCCATTGTAAAGGAACTTCCAAAATTATTGGATGCCATAGGTGACGATACGTTGTTGATAGATGCAGGGTCAACAAAGTCTGAAATTTGCAGCATAGTAGCAGATCATCCGAGAAGAAGAAATTTTCTGGCTTGTCATCCTATTTCAGGAACCGAATTTTCCGGCCCGTCTGCCGCTGTTTCGAAACTGTTTGAGGGTAAAACAAACATCATTTGTGAAGTTGAAAAAACAGCATTTAAACTCCAGGAAAGAGCTTTGAATATTTTTAGCAGCTTGGGCATGCGAATAAGATACATGAATCCCGAAGCGCATGACCGGCATATTGCCTATGTCTCACACCTGTCGCATATAAGTTCGTTTATGCTTGGTAAAACTGTAATTGAAAAGGAGCAAAATGAGCGTGATATTTTTGACATGGCAGGCAGTGGTTTTGAAAGTACGGTTAGATTGGCCAAAAGCTCACCGGCCATGTGGACCCCTATTTTTAAACAAAATAAAGAGAATGTCGTAGAGACTTTAGATGAATATATTCAGAATCTGGAAGCCTTTAAACAAAAACTTATTAATAATAATTTTGAAGGCATATATAAAGAAATGGACAATACCAATAAGATAAAAGCAATATTAAAAGGAATACCACAAAATAATAAAGACAGATAATAATGGAGAATTCAAAAAATTTAAGATCATGGTTAGATGATATGAAGTTATCACATCCTCTGGTAATTGCAGGGCCATGTAGCGCAGAAACTGAAGATCAGGTATTGGGAATAGCCCATGAACTTAAAGATACTGATGTAAACTACTATCGTGCTGGTATCTGGAAGCCGAGAACCAGGCCTGGAAACTTTGAAGGAGTTGGAGCTATTGGTCTCAAATGGTTACAAAAAGTAAAAGAGGAAACGGGACTTAAGACAGCCACTGAGGTTGCTAACAAAAATCATGTAGATCTTGCATTGGAACATGATGTGGATTTGTTGTGGATAGGTGCGCGTTCTGCGGTTAGCCCATTTATAGTTCAGGAAATTGCTGATGCTTTGGAAGGAACAGACAAAATTGTCCTGGTTAAAAACCCGGTAAACCCTGACCTTGCTTTATGGTTAGGTGCAGTAGAGCGTTTGTCAAAGGCTAATATTAAGAAACTTGGAGTTATACACCGGGGTTTTTCAACCTATGAAAAAACTAAATACCGAAATATCCCGGAATGGCAGATGGCTATAGAATTACAGACAAAATTCCCCGATCTCCCTTTGATTAATGACCCCTCACATATTAGTGGTAACAGGGAATTGATATTTGATATTTCACAGACCGCCCTGGATCTGAATTTTGATGGTTTAATGATTGAAACACATCATGATCCGGATAATGCCTGGAGCGATGCGGCACAGCAGGTTACTCCTAAAAAACTGGTGCAAATCATGGAAGACTTAAAGATTAGAAAGGAAACAGATGAGGAAGCAGAATACAACCAAAAAATTAATAATCTGCGGACTCAAATTGATATTATTGACAATCAGCTTATTGAAACCCTTGGTAAACGAATGAAAGTTTCAGATGGGATAGGTGAATTGAAGAGACAACGTAATGTCGCGGTTCTTCAAACAAACCGATGGAATGCTATATTAGGCAAAATGATCCTGGAAGGTGAATCTAAAGGATTGAGCGAAGAATTTGTGCTTCGAATGTTTAAAGCCATACACCAGGAATCAATAAATCATCAGGAGAAAATAATTAATGCCGAGGCCTTAAAGAAATAGAGGTTAAATTCTTTTACAAACTTTATATTTAAACTGGTATAAAAAGTGTAACAAAAAAAGAATATCGTTGTCTTTAAAAAAACTAGTAACACAAATATTATGAAAAAAGTAATGTCGATTTGCATGTTTGTTATTGCCTTTTATGGCTTTTCGCAAACCATACTTGACAAAGAAGTTGGTGATTTCCAGGAAATAAAAGTTTATGATCTAATTGAAGTAAATCTTATTAAGTCTGATGATAACCGAATAGTTATTAAAGGGCATAACGTTTACGATATCAAATTCGTTAATAAGAATGGTGTATTAAAATTGCGCATGGAGCTGGATAAAAAGTTCCAGGGTGAGGATACCTTTGTTGAGGTTTATTATACAGATTTGCGAACTATTGACGGAAATGAAGGGGCTAAAATTGTCTGTAATGAACTTGTCGAAAAGGAGAAGATTGAGTTAAGGGCCCAGGAAGGATCACATATTAAAATTGGAATGGATGTGAGGGATGTGGAAATGAAGGCGGTCACCGGAGGTATAATTGAGGCATCCGGATTAGCAAAAAATCAAATAATTGTTATAAATACCGGTGGAGTATTTGAAGGCAGGGAATTGTTAACAGAGGTAACAAATATAAAAATTTCAGCAGGTGGAGAGGCAGAACTTTACGCTTCACAAAAATTAGATGTCAATGTAAAAGCAGGAGGTGATGTATATGTTTATGGAAATCCAAAAGATGTAAATAAAACAACTCTGGCCGGGGGTAGAATAATTTTTAAAGACTAAAAGGTTAAGCTAATAATAAAAAAACCCGGTATTTTTACCGGGTTTTTTTATTGTATTAATTTTATTTGATAAAACCTTGTGTAGATTATTGGTTTTTTGGCCTTTACGGACAAAATATACCGCGCCAAATTAAAGTATTATCGTTTCTTTGTATTGAAATACAAACATTTATGCTTGGAATTGTTTATAAATCTACCGGTAGTTGGTACACAGTAAAAACTGACGATGGGGATATTTATGAATGCCGTATTAAAGGGAAGTTCCGAATGAAGGGGATTAAAAGCACCAATCCGATTGCTGTCGGCGATCTGGTCGTATTTGAAGTTGAGCAAATTGGCGACGAGACTGTAGGTGTTATCTCTAAAATTGAAGATCGCAAGAATTATATAATTCGAAAATCAGTTAAACTTTCGAAACAAACGCATATTATAGCGGCTAACATTGATCAGGTTTTTTTATTGGTCACGCTTAAGAATCCAAGAACGTATACTATTTTTATTGATCGATTTCTGGCGAGCTCTGAAGCCTATGATATAAAAACAGTACTCCTTTTCAATAAAGTAGACATGTATAATGGGGATGAGTTGGCAGAAGTAAAGTATTTGGCCGCTTTGTATCGGGAAATCGGCTATACATGTATAGGGATTTCTGCAAAAACTGGAAAGAATGTTGATAAGGTAAAAGACATGATGAAGGAACATACGAGTATGTTTGCGGGGCATTCAGGAGTGGGAAAATCCACACTTATTAATTCCATAGCACCTGAGTTAAATATAAAGACTACCGAAATTTCTGATCAACACTTTCAGGGACAACATACTACTACTTTTGCAGAAATGTATGACTTGAATTTCGGAGCCAGGATTATAGATACTCCAGGGATTAAAGGCTTTGGTATGGTGGATATGGACAAGTATGAGATAGGAGATTATTTTCCTGAATTTTTTAGACTGAAGGGCAACTGTAAGTTTAATAACTGCCTGCACTTGGATGAACCAAAATGTGCGGTTAAAGCTGCATTAGATAAAGATGAGGTTGCATGGAGCAGGTATCGCAGTTATGTTCAGATTGTCACCGGGGATGAAGATACTTATAGAATGGACAATTACGAAGAAGTATGAGGGCCGTAATACAAAGAGTATCATCCGCAAGTGTTGTTGTAAATAACAAAACAATTTCTCAAATTGGATGGGGTTTTTTGGTATTATTGGGAATTGAAGATTCTGATTCCCGGGAAGACATTGAATGGCTATCAAAGAAAATCGTAAACTTAAGAATATTTAATGACGCCCTTGGGGTGATGAACCAATCGCTATTGGAAACCAAGGGAGAGGCTATTGTGGTAAGTCAGTTTACTTTACATGCAGCAACCAAAAAGGGGAACAGACCTTCTTACATAAGGGCAGCAAAGCCCAATATTGCCATTCCTCTTTATGAAGCTTTCGTACATCAGATGGAAACAGATTTGGGGAAACAGATAGGCTCTGGTGTTTTTGGCGCCGATATGAAAGTGACCCTGATAAATGATGGCCCGGTTACCATAATAATTGATACAAAAAATAAAAACTTATGAAAATTGAAGATGCACAGTTAGCTGTTGACAATTGGATAAAAGATCATGGCGTTCGTTATTTTAATGAATTGACCAACATGGCTCAGCTTACAGAAGAAGTAGGTGAAGTGGCTCGTATTATTGCCCGGCGGTATGGGGAACAAAGTGAAAAGGAATCGGATAAAGAAAAGGATCTGGGAGAAGAATTAGCCGATGTTCTTTTTGTTGTTCTATGTCTGGCAAACCAGACCGGTATTGATCTGCAGCAAGCCTTTGACCGCAAACTGGATATAAAGGCAAAACGAGACCACGACAGACACCAGAATAATAAAAAACTCAAATAGTAGTATCTTTGGCTTCGCTTTAAAAACAATACCAATTTGAAATTATACCTCTCCGGCCCGTCAGACAATCTCCTGAAATCCCAGATTAAAATCACCGGTTCCAAGAGTGAATCTAACAGGCTTTTGTTGCTCAATGCCCTTTATCCGGGTATTACAATTAAAAACCTATCCAATTCTGATGATGCTGCTGTAATGCAGAAAGGCATTCAGCTTAAAGAAGGAAAGGTAGATATACATCACGCAGGCACAGCTATGCGCTTTTTAACGGCATTTTTTGCTTCTCAGGCAGGAGTCAATATTACCCTTACTGGTTCACAGAGAATGCAGGAAAGACCTATAAAAATACTGGTTGATGCATTAAAAGATTTAGGAGCGGATATCGACTATTTGAAAAATGAGGATTATCCCCCATTGCGTATAAAAGGAAAATCCCTCAATAAATCTAAGGTGAGCCTTCCTGCCGATATTAGCAGTCAGTACATTTCCGCTTTATTACTCATTGCTCCAAGTTTGGAGCATGGGCTGGTATTGAAACTGGTAGGGAATATTACATCTGTTCCCTATATTAAAATGACGCTGGGCTTATTAGAACAAATAGGGATAGGGAGCTCTTTTGAAGGCAATACGGTAAGTGTACTTCCAAAAAAAAATGTAGGCGAAAGTTCCATAATAGTAGAATCTGACTGGAGTTCGGCTTCATATTTTTACAGCATTACCGCGCTATGCGAAATAGGGACCGAAATTACTTTGTCGTCCTATAGAAAAGATAGTTTGCAGGGCGATAGCGTTCTTAAGGAATTATATAAAGATTTTGGTGTAAAAACCATATTTCAAGAGGATAGCATTAGTCTGGTCAAAACGTATACCAAACAAATAGCTGATGTTGAATACGATCTTGCAAATGCTCCTGATTTAGCACAGACAGTTGCTGTTACCTGTTTTGGATTAGGAATAGGATGTCATCTTACCGGTTTACACACCTTAAAAATAAAGGAGACGGATAGACTACTTGCATTAAAAAATGAACTTTCCAAACTCGGGGCTAACGTATCAGTTACCGATAGGACACTCACTTTGGAATCTTCAAATAAAATAAACTCCCAGGTGGCGATTGATACTTATAATGATCATAGAATGGCCATGGCATTTGCTCCACTGGCTTTAAAAACCGAAATAATCATTAATGATGCTGAGGTAATTTCCAAATCATACCCGGATTTTTGGAAAGATCTGAAACAACTGGGATTTGGGATAAAAGATTTATAAAAGTATTTAATACCGCTTTTACTTGACAAGCCCTACTTCAGGATTGTATATTTGCAGCCGTCAAAAAGGCGAACTAATATTCACATATGAAATTATCACACTTTAGTTTTGAATTGCCAAAAGAGCTGATGGCAGAATATCCGGCAGAGCACCGAGACGAATCCAAATTAATGGTTGTTCATAAAGATACCGGCAAAATTGAACATAAAATGTTCAAGGATCTTATTAATTATTTTGATGAAGGAGATGTAATGGTTATTAATAACACCAAGGTATTTCCGGCCAGGTTATATGGCAATAAAGAAAAAACTGGAGCCAGGATAGAAGTGTTTTTGCTTCGTGAGCTAAATGAAGAACAAAGGTTGTGGGATGTTTTGGTTGATCCTGCCAGAAAGATCAGAATTGGCAATAAACTTTACTTTGGAGATGATGAGAATTTGGTAGCCGAAGTTATTGACAATACTACTTCAAGGGGAAGAACACTTCGTTTTCTTTATGATGGTTCTTATACCGATTTTAGAAGGAAATTAAGAGAACTCGGGGAGACACCTCTTCCAAAGTATATTAAAAGAGAAGTGGAGCCTGAAGATGAGTCCCGGTATCAAACAATTTATGCAAAGCACGAAGGCGCTGTAGCGGCACCGACAGCCGGATTGCATTTTTCTAAACATTTATTAAAACGACTCGAAATTAAAGGTATTGAATTTGCCGAACTCACACTTCATGTAGGTCTGGGTA
>CAJQNH010000053.1 GCA_905479615.1 uncultured Eudoraea sp. | reverse complement strand
AGCCCGTTTTTATGAGCGGTAATAGTTACTGGTATTTTTCTGGGAGTTCTGTCCGCAAAAATCAAAACCTTGTCGCTAAAGCTCACAGTAGCTTCCGGTATAATCTCAAAGGGCTCATAAAGTTCCCCTTTATCAGGTTTTGAATATTTATGAATAACCGGTTTTTCTATTTTTATTGAATACCCATCGAACCCTAATTCAAAGCTTGCGTAAAAAGGGGGTATCGTCCCGGGGCTTCCTATTATTTCTGGTTGATTCACTTTGTACATACCAAGACTCCCTTTTTCTGTCAACCAATAAGGACTGGTGTATGGTTCCTTTTCAGGTATTTTGAGATCTAAAGCAAGATTCTTTTCTTGATTGTTAACTAAAAGTGTTTTATTCTGGTCAAAAGAATCGGATGCAAGGGAAACAGAATTAAACGAAATGGTAGTATTACTTCGATTAAGAACTTCAATATTTATCTTTACCGTACTGCCGGGATACGCATTTGGAACTGTAGATGACGCCTCAAGATAAAGCCCGCAAACAGCAAGAATAATATCCTGCAGTTCTTTTAATTTGATTTGTTTCCAATGATCATCCTCGATATTTGAAAGCAATTTATGTGCTTTCAGTAATTCCGGAACGTGTTTTGAGGGATTTGTAAAATCGAAATTTTCTTCCACTGAAACCAATATTTTGCCAATTGCCTGACCTCCTTTGATTCTGGACCAGCTCGTATTAATCCCTTCAAATATATTGGATTCGTCCTTGGGAAGATCCCCTGCCAGTAGTTCTATATATTCATCCTGACTACCTCTGTCAGACAATCTGCCAAAACCCTGACTCAAATGCTGACTGCTTGCTATAGATGCAATTTCGTTGTTGGAAAGGCCCTTCATTGGATAATAAACCCCAACATCCAAATGCATCATCTTGGATTTATCTGCTTTTTCAAAATTCTCAGGACTCCCGTAGAACCACCAGGATGTATTAAAAAACAATCTTTTGGGCTGCCAAAGACTTACTTTG
Organism: uncultured Eudoraea sp.; assembly: GCA_905479615.1. Classification (GTDB taxonomy): domain Bacteria; phylum Bacteroidota; class Bacteroidia; order Flavobacteriales; family Flavobacteriaceae; genus Eudoraea. The sequence continues at coordinate 3,843 of CAJQNH010000053.1, read as the reverse complement.
TCCAATTGTTCAGGATATGCACTTTGATCATTAACAAGATCAAACGCCTCCACGCTTAGCATTGCCGAAGAGGTATGATGTCCATGGGTTGAACCGGGTGTTCTGTGATTAAAACGGTTTACGATAACATCTGGTTTAAAATTTCGAAGTACCCAAACTACATCGCCCAAAACGGCTTTTTTATCCCATATTTTTAAAGTTTCATCCGGGTGTTTGGAATACCCAAAATCATTTGCCCTGGTAAAAAACTGCTCTCCACCATCGACGCGCCTGGCTGCCAGTAATTCTTCTGTTCTTAACACGCCAAGTAATTCCCTAAGTTCCGAACCTATAAGGTTTTGCCCTCCGTCACCTCTAGTAATAGATAAATAACCGGTTCGTGCTTTAACTTCGTTTGATAGATAGGAAATTAGTCTTGTGTTTTCATCATCAGGATGGGCTGCAATATATAGCGCAGAACCCAAAAAATTTAATTTTTGCAAAGAATGATAGATATCAGAAGAAGAGCTTTTTTTTGGTATTTGAGCTATAGCAGTATTTAAACCTAAAAATAACCAAATACAAAGCACTGGAAAATAACGCATAGTTTTTTTATAAGGTAGTGCTCAAATATAGATATATTAGCAGCGCTGCGACAATATTTAAAACTTCTTTAACAACTTATAATAGTTCATTTTGATCATGTTCCTCATTTACCTTTAAATTGAAGATCATAATTGCGTTATAAAGCATAAGGCTATTCGGATATGTTAATAATTCGGACTTTTCATTTCCCAAATCAATATGAAATGTCCTAATGCCTTCTTCCATTTATTTTATAACCCTAAACTTTCTCTTAAAATTAGATCCTTATTTCCATTTTGCTGCCAGTAAGGGGTTTTAATGAGCTTAATTTTTGTAGCCTTTGAGGTAAGTATTTTGGTATTTACACCATAACCACTTTTAAATTCATCTGCCCAACTTTCTATTGTATGAGGAAAAGCCGTACTGAAGTTAATGGTAAGCGAGCGATCTAATTGGGGATAAGTTAATGAATAAGAATTAATTTCATCTTTCACTGTAATAGAAGCGATGGCTATATAAGGTTTAATTTTTTTATGAGTTAGCCTGATCTATTCTAATGAAGGAATAACTTCCAGTTCCCCAAGGTGAAGCCCGCCGGGATTTATCCTTAATTTATTCCACAACTCGTTTTCTAAAATGTTTTTTTCCATTTTAAATTTTAGATCAGCTTCACCTTCAAAATAAGAGTGTGCTTCGTACTCAAAACCCTCCCTATTAATCAATTGCTGATAAACACTCCCGAAACGCAATAATCAATAGTTTATAACCATCCATTTGCATATTACGTAATTATACAGATTTAACCTTTTCACCATCAATTTCCAATTTAAACGGACTGCTGTTTGAGCCCCAATAAATGGTTCGATGAGGGAAAGGGATCTCAATTCCGACCTTGTCAAAAGCTGCTTTCAGACGTTTCCTATACTCGCGGCCCACAAACCATTGTTTGCCAGGTACAGCTTTTATCCTGGCTTTAATTACGATGGCATTGTCACCAAAATCATCAAGTCCAAATACTTCCATGGGTTCAAGCATAAGATCTTTGAAATCATCAGATCCTCTTAAATCTTCAGCCACTTCTTTCATGACACTTATTACATGATCTGTATTTTCTTTATAAGCAACCCCGATGTCAAAAACAGCCCCGGACCATTCTTTGGTCATGTTGGACAATGAATTGATTTTCCCATTTTGAAATATGTGCACCGTCCCGGAAACATCTCTTAATGTTATGGTCCTGAGTTCTATTCTTTCAACAACTCCCCTGGTGTCGTTAATTTTAACAATATCACCCACCCGTAATTGATTTTCTAATAACATGAAGAAGCCTGCAATAAAATCTCTAACTAATTCCTGGGCACCGAATCCCACGGCCAATCCAATTATGCCCGCACCAGCCAGAAGTGGAGCAATGTCTATTCCCAACTCTTGAAGGAATATCAACACGAAAATTGCGGCCAGAGCAATGTTGAGAATACCTTTCACAATTCCAATTAAGGTGTTGACCCTCTTGCTTTCTTCCAATTTCGCTTTTTTTTCATATTTGGCCTTGAGCCTTAACTGTATCTTGTTAGTCGTAAATCGAAGTGTCCTTTTTGCGAGGAGATAAAGAAACAGGACCAGGATCAATGTGGGTATAACATTGATCGACCAACGGATAAAACTTGATATTATACTCTCCCAGAACGCAGGACTACTTAATTCATTAAACATTTTCTTTTTATTTATAGTGAATGATTAAAATAAAGCATGATCACAACCATACCTTTCCTTCTAAAATAGAACAACATAATTATGGCTATTATGGTCATCACGGCCCATACTGTAAAATATTCATATAGATGAGAATACTCAGGCATCACCTCGAAGTTCATACCATGAATTCCCGCAATGAAGGTTAGTGGAACGAAAATAATGCTAAAGATGGTAAATACAAGGAACATTTCATTAAGCCGGTTCGCGACATTAGTATGATAAATATTCAATTGATCATGAAACGGTTCGATAGTTTTCACAGGAATCTGAAGCGATCTAAATGGTTTTATCTCAGTAGGAGACTGTTTTTTAAGAAATCTTGCCATTTACAATAGTTTAAGTTATTGCAGTAATAATGTTGTTTATCAATGTGTTAGCCATATTTTACGGCGCCATAGTTTATCAATAGTCAATACTAATCTTTTGCGATAATTCCCTGGGTCTTCAGTTCCTTAAAAAGGAGTTTACTGAATTTGGTAATCCTGGAACTCAACGTGTTTTGAGGGAATGCAGACGTTCTTCCAGACCAGATAAGTTTTCCATCCTTTAAATTGTAGAAGTTGCATTCAATGAAGAATTGATCTTCGGTAGTTAAGTAACCAGGTGTTCTAATGACGGCATAACTGTTGTTATAATAGGACCCAAAACGACTATAGTAAGCGATTGGTACATACACCTTATTAGGCGGGATGTAACGTTTAGCACTTATCCTGAAGATGGCAACGGACAAAAGGCCATCATATCCTTTCTCCATAAGTCCATTTCTCACTTTGGCCATGTCCTCAAATGGACTTCCCAATCCGGGGGGGAACTTGAAAATTCCCATTGTTGCCTGGATATCATTTTTCCTTGCCTCGCTAACAATGACATCCTCGGTTTCCGTACGGAAACTGCTACTTTCGATCATCCCAATCACAAGCATTTTTTTGAAACCCGGATCAAAATCTTCATCTGTTTTCCATGACCTCAACTTTGACTGCGCTTGCATTGATCCGTAAAAGAGGCAGCAAACGATTACCTGAAATATTATAAATCTAACAATTTTCATAATAATTATTCTAAAATAAAAACAAGACGTGCAACCACGCCGCTGTTATAGCCAACATCTCCAAAACGGTCAAGAGTTGAATATCTGTAGTTTATATTGGCTTGAATGGCAGAAATGGGATACCAGTTAATTCCTATTGAAAAAGTATTCATTTCACCGCCATCGATGCTCTGATCGGTCAAATCAATAGATGACCATCTACTGTAAACTTCCAATGCACCCCATCCTCCTGTATTAATACCATTGGCGACATTTACTCTTTTAAATACGCCACTGCGTTTATTATACGGTCGCATTTCCCTTGTTAATGAATAAGAAGCGACTACATAGTAGCCATTGAAAACCGGATCATTAAAAGTCGTTGAGCGGACATTGGCTTGGATATATTCACCCACAAGAATGAAGGGACCTTTTCTCCATGCCATTTCTAATCCGTAATGGAAGGTGGATTCCGCATCATCGATCAGGTCAGTATC
>CAJQNH010000052.1 GCA_905479615.1 uncultured Eudoraea sp. | reverse complement strand
TTTTTAAGATCTTCCTAATTGGATAGGCTATAGAATCTGGTTCTAAACCCCCTGTGGAAACCTGGTATAACAATGGTTGAAATGTGTGGTAGTTGTGTTTATCTATGACAACAACCTGAACAGGAAGTTTCCTCAGTTTCTTGGCTAGTGATATTCCCGCAAAACCCGCGCCTATAATTACGACTCTCTTTTTTGTAGTCTCCGGAAGATTCATAAAATAATTTAAAACAAAAATAAGGAAACTCTTACCGTTCATCGATGTTTTTTAACTGAGTTGAATAGATCAGCTTTCAGCTAAAAACTGATTTATGGGATAAGCTGTGTTTAGCATTGAATTTTGTCGGACATACCATTCGTTGGTCGTAAAGCTGAAAAGGCCTGGCCATTGAGTATTAATTTTATAAGACGATTGCCCAAATCAAAAAACGCCTGCATCATGCTTAAGAAGTTACTATTTTATACAATCTTATATTTTTTTATCTCTTCCTGTACACTGGATTCAGTTTATGAGTATGTTTCTCCTGAAGAGGATGAGGCAGTTGGTATTGACCTCCCTGAAAATAATTTTGAAAATACACTCAAAGGAGAAGAGTTGGAAATCTATAAATGGATCAGCCATGTTCAACTTAGCAATGGCCTTTTAACAAGCACTGAAGATTCAAATTTTGTTTCACTGTATGATAATTCATTGGCTGCTCTGGCATTTATATCCACAGGAGAATATGAAAAAGCCGAGCATATTTTTGATTATTTCAATGACCAAATCGATTCAGAATTCGTTCTAAACGGAGGAGGGTTTTTTCAATTCAGAGATAGCGCTGGAAATAATGGCAATACTATTTGGCTTGGCGATAATGCCTGGTTATTGATAGCGTTAAATAACTATTACCAAAAAACTGGAAATAATGAGTATACTCCTTTAGCCCAACTTTTGGAAAACTGGATAAGGAGCCTGCAGGATGAAGATGGAGGCCTATGGGGCGGGTTCAGGGAAGATGGGACACAAATACACAAAATAACCGAAGGAATTATAACTGCTTTTAACGCAGTTGCAGGTTATGACGATTTTCATAAGGGGATATTAAATTATCTTAAACAAGAACGCTGGAACACAAATGACAAGCTGCTTGTGGCATGGCCGGAAAATGAGACCCATTATTATGCTATGGATTTGCATTCCCTGGGTTATTTAATATTTAAGAATTTCCCCGAAGAAGTACTTATTAAAGCAGAACGCTACAAAAACACCCAGGTGGCAAGTTATAATGGCAAAGAAATTTCCGGTTATTGTTTTGATGAAGATAAAGATGTTATTTGGTTAGAAGGTACCGCGCAAATGGCCCTCGCTTTTAAAGAAGCCAATATGGCCAACGAAGCCAATGGAATTCTACAGCAACTAAAAAATGCGCAAATGAATAATTCGGCCCAGTTAAATTCACTAGGCCTTCCGTATGCAACAAATGAAGGCACCAGTTATGGTTCCTCATTATTGTGGAAAAATGCCTCGAGCACTCCGGCAATCTCATCCAGTATTTGGTACTTGTTTAACGTACTAAATTTTAGCCCTTTGGATCTTGGCAGACAAAAGAATATTCCAACCGAAGATATGTTCTGGAATTTTTAAATATCTACAGATTTATCATTGCGTTAACACCGGCGTTTTTTGATTTTAGATAACTTTAAAATAAAAAATGAATACTTCTGCTATGTTCTGGGTTGGAGCAACCACTATACTTTTAATAATGGTGACCATAATGGCCACAATGAATTTCGCTTTTAGCTGGGTCTTTTACCTCACTGTACTTGGCCAGATAATGATTGTTTATATGGTCTATAAAGTACTTACAGACAACTACAAAACTTCAAAAACATTTGAAGATTTCTATGAGGATTACCCTATAAGGAAATAAATAGCCCTCTTCTATTCGAAAAGACAAATTTTTCTTTCTATAATATCTGAACTAGTCGGGTAATACCAGAAGAGGTATTGGGGTATGAAAGGCAATCCGTTTGACAACAGGTTCTCTGACCAATTCTTCCAAAAATCCATGTCGGTAATGTACTAGTGCAAGCATTTGAATGCCAAACTCCTTTAGGAAGAATTCAATCACATCTGATTTACTGGCAAAATAAGGCATGCTATGTAAACGATGCGAGACAGATGAAACATACTCCAGCAATATATCTTTATTTGAATGCTGGTACTTGCTCAATTGGTCCTCCTCGCTAATATGCATTATATTTATAGTAGCACCAAATTTGGTAGTCAACTGAATCAAAGGCTCAATTACTTCTGCACTAAAATTTCTTTTAAAATCGGTAGGAAAACCAATTCTGAGAGGTTTGATATACTCAAAATCTTCCGGAACAGCCAGGATTGGACATGCTCTTACCGCCTTAATTATTCTTACTGTATTACTTCCCAAAAACACCTCTTCAAAGCCAGATGAGCCCTTCGTTCCTGTTACAATAAAATCTATATTATCTGATTCTACAATCTCCTTGATTTCTTCGGTAAGCAAATTAAATGAAGATATACATTTAAAACTGTGTTGTGGGTATTTATAATCAGTATTGATTTGATTCAACAATTCTTCCAATCCATTTTCAGACTCAGATCGAACATTATCTTCCACCAACCCTCCATGCATTGTAGCAGCCATAAAACGGCTGTGTACTATAGCAGGGGTATATGTATTTAAAAGATGAAAAACACATTCTTCTTCTTTGAAAAATTCAATTGCAAACTTTGCAGCGTTTAAAGAATTTTTGGAAAAATCTGTTGGTAATAATATATTTTTCATACACCCGATTAAAGAAACAACGGTGTAAAAATACCTCTGGGATTAGATTGAAACAATGATATATGTCAGGTTTTTAAATCCCGAATAATTATTGATAAGTACTTATTTACTTTGGGCAGGAACTATATTGGTGCTGAATTGGTGTTGAATTGGCGCTGAACTAAAATCCTTCAGCAAGATCGCTTAATTTCTTTTCATCCAAAATTCCAAGTTTCTTCCCGGAACTCTTTAACAAGCCCTTCTTTTTAAATTCCGAAATAATTCGAATACAGGATTCCGTGGCAGTGCCAACGACATTAGCAATATCCTCCCTTGAAAGGGTAAGAACTAAATATCCGTCTGCATCTTCACCGTAGTTAGATTTAAGATAAATAAATGCTTCTGCGATACGTTGCTTTACAGTTTTTTGAGAAATATTTACAATTACATCATCTGCTTCTCTTAAGTCATGCGCCATGAGACGAAGGACTTCGAATGTAAAATCAGGATTCTTGTGTAAGGTATTAACAATTGCTTCTTTGGGAATAAAGCAAAGTTCCATATCGTTAACAGCTACTGCACTTAAATTTGAGGTCTCCTCTGCAATCACAGAACGTTGGCCCATAACTTCACCTTTTGTGGCTAATTTCACTATTTGATCTTTTCCATTAGAGCTTAGTTTAGAAAGCTTTGAAACCCCGTCTCGAACACAAAACACCCCGTTTAGTTTTTCTCCTTCTTCGAAAATAGCCTCTCCTTTTCTAATGCTTTTAGAAACTTTTGAATCAGAAACCTGTTTTAATTCATCCTTACTCATAGCCCGTAAGGAATTAAATTGACGTATTATACAATTCTCGCACCTCTGTTCAGAACCCATGGATTTTTGTTTACGCTATTGAAATTCAAAATTATCGAAAAGGTGACAAATATCATATATATTTTTAGTAAATTACTACAAATTCGCATTCAGGTAGTAAGCAAATGTTTTTAATATGAGTAAATGTTACCACTGTGGTGATGACTGCAACATCACGGCGATAGTATTTGACGATAAGAATTTCTGTTGTAACGGATGTAAAACAGTCTATGAGATTTTTCAATCTAATGATCTCACCTATTATTATGATCTTCAATCAGGCGCCGGCACTACTCCATTGGCCATTGAAGGAAAATACGATTTTCTCACTTCCAATACCATTGCAGAACGATTAATTGAATTTGATGATGGAACTGTTCAAATTGTTAATCTATTTATTCCAGATATACATTGCAGTTCGTGTATATGGGTGTTGGAGAATTTAAAAAAATTACATCCCGGAATTACGAATTCACAGGTAGACTTCCCAAAAAAAACAGTTAGAGTTACTTTTAAAGGGGAACTGGTTTCATTAAAAGAACTGGTTATTTTACTGGCAAGAATTGGTTATGAACCCTATATCTCCCTTGAAGATTATGATAAGGGAAAGAGCAAAATAGACAGAAGTTTACTTTATAAACTGGGTATTGCCGGTTTTGCCTTTGGGAATATTATGTTTTTATCTTTTCCGGAGTATTTTGAGGTGGGGGGATTTTGGCTTGATCAGTACAAAGGTTTATTCAGATGGCTTATGTTTGCTTTTTCACTCCCTGTTGTATTTTATGCAGGAAGTGATTATCTCATCTCAGCTTACAAAGGATTGCGTTCCGGACTTTTAAATATTGATGTACCAATTGCCCTGGGTATTTTGGTGCTTTTTACCCGCAGTAGTTTCGAAATATTCTTTGACCTGGGTTCGGGCTTCTTTGACAGTCTTACGGGATTAATTTTCTTCTTATTGGTTGGGAGGTTCTTTCAACAAAAAACATATTCATTCCTTTCTTTTGAGCGAGACTACAAGTCGTATTTCCCTATTGCGGTTACCAGATTAGGTAAAAAAAAGAAAGAGGAAACGGTTCAAATATATGCTATTAAGAGTGGCGATAGATTACTTATAAGAAATGAGGAATTAATTCCGGTAGATGGTATTCTTTTAACAGAAAAGGCCCATATAGATTATAGTTTTGTAACCGGAGAATCTGAACCCGTCGAAAAAATTTCCGGCGATAAAGTTTTTGCAGGTGGAAGACAATGTAATGGAGCTATTGAAATAGAAACTTTAAAAAGTGTTTCTCAGAGCTATCTTACACAATTGTGGAGTAATTCTGTTTTTCAAAAAGACAAGTCAACGGCTTTTCAAACTTTAACAGATAGCATTGGAAAACGCTTTACAATTGCTGTATTAACTATCGCTATTATTGCGGCATCTTTTTGGATGTTCCAGGACAGTAGTAAAGTATTAAATGTTTTTACAGCTGTACTTATAATAGCCTGTCCGTGCGCTATTGCCCTAGCAGCTCCATTTACCCTTGGCAATATGTTACGGATTTACGGACGTAAAAAATTCTATCTGAAGGACAGTAGTGTAATAGAGCAGTTGGCTCTAATAGATACGGCAATATTTGATAAAACCGGTACAATAACAACAACACAATCTAGTTCAATTTCCTATGAAGGCATGGAGCTATCTGTTGAGGAGGAATCCTTGTTAAAAAATACCCTGAGGGCATCCAACCATCCGCTAAGCAGATCGCTTTATGCACTGTTAAAAGAACACAATATAGAAACCCTGGATGATTACAAGGAATATACCGGCAAAGGAGTACAAGGTGTTAAGGATAAAAGTGATGTCAAGGTTGGTTCCGCAGATTTTGTTGGACATCAACAACTAAGTGATTATAACAGTACCTCTGTTCATGTAAGTACAAATGATTCATATAAGGGGTGTTTTGTTTTTCATAATAATTACAGAGAAGGAGTTTCGGAAGTTTTTAAAGAAATGGGGCGCCATATGGATTTAGCCGTAATATCAGGCGATAATACGGGAGAAAAGACCAGGCTGGAAAAGCTTTTACCAAAGTTGACACCTTTATATTTTAATCAAAAGCCAACAGATAAGTTAGAGTTTATAAGTGAGTTACAGGCTAATGACAAAAAGGTCCTAATGGTGGGTGATGGCTTAAATGACGCAGGTGCTCTGGCACAGAGTAATGTCGGTCTTGCAATTTCTGAAAACATAAATGTTTTCTCTCCTGCCTGTGATGGAATTCTTGATGCCACAAAATTTAAATACCTAAATAATTATATTCTGGCCTCTAAAAAAGCCATGAAAATCATTAAATTGTGTTTTGTTCTCTCATTGATGTATAATGTGGTTGGGCTTTATTTTGCTGTGACAGGACAGTTAGAACCCGTAATTGCAGCTATTTTAATGCCTTTGAGTTCAATTAGCATTGTAGCTTTTGCTACACTTGCCACCAATGTAATAGGAAAGAAATTAAAATAATTAATAAACCTGACATATGTCATTTTTTGAAATTATCCACAAATGTAGTTTTACGGCAGAATTCAGGTGGGTATGAGTGTCATTTATTTATTGCTTACAATTAGTATTGTAGTAGCACTGGTTTTCTTTGCGGCTTTTATCATTTCTGTTCGGAGTGGGCAGTATGACGATTCGTATACTCCCTCAGTCAGAATGTTATTTGAAGATGAAGTTGTAAAAAACACAACTATAGAACCTAATACTAAAATCAAAAAATCAACCCAACTAAATAAAAAGCAAAAATTGTAATTATGGAAGTACAACAGTTCTATTACGATAACAAGATCGTAAAAAATTTCCTCTATGCCACCTTGTTTTGGGGAATCATTGGTATGCTCGTAGGATTACTACTTGCATTAATGTTTCTATTCCCTAATATCACAGATGGAATATCATTTCTAAGTTTTGGACGACTCCGCCCATTGCACACCAATGCTGTTATCTTTGCATTCGTAGGGAACGCTATCTTTGCGGGGGTTTATTACTCTACCCAGCGTTTACTCAAAGCCCGTATGTTTAGTGACTTCCTAAGTAAGTTTAACTTCTGGGGGTGGCAAGCCATAATAGTAGCGGCAGCAATCACGCTTCCTCTTGGATATAGTACTTCTAAAGAATATGCTGAGTTGGAGTGGCCAATTGATATTGCAATTGCGCTTGTATGGGTCGCATTTGGATGGAACCTGATTGGAACAATGGTTAAAAGAAGACAACGTCACCTCTATGTAGCCATTTGGTTCTATTTGGCCACATTTGTAACAGTAGCTGTTCTTCATATCTTCAATAGTTTGGAATTGCCTGTTAGCGCTTTAAAAAGTTATTCGGTATATGCAGGGGTTCAGGATGCTCTGGTTCAATGGTGGTACGGGCATAACGCTGTGGCTTTCTTCCTCACCACACCTTTTTTAGGACTTATGTATTATTTTGTTCCTAAAGCTGCGAACAGACCCGTTTACTCATATAGATTATCAATTGTCCATTTCTGGTCATTGATTTTTATTTATATCTGGGCCGGACCTCACCATTTACTTTATACATCCCTGCCGGATTGGGCGCAAAACTTAGGTGTGGCATTTTCAGTTATGCTTATTGCACCTTCCTGGGGTGGTATGATAAATGGGTTATTAACCCTTAGAGGTGCCTGGGATAAAGTACGTACAGACCCAACCCTTAAATTTATGGTGGTTGCAATAACGGGTTATGGGATGGCTACTTTTGAAGGTCCCATGTTATCCTTAAAAAATGTAAACGCCATTGCACATTTTAGTGACTGGATTATTGCCCATGTACACGTAGGTGCTCTGGCCTGGAATGGTTTTCTGGCCTTTGGAATGATTTACTGGATGGTGCCTAAAATGTTTAAAACAAGACTGCATTCTATACCAATGGCTAATTTCCACTTTTGGATTGGGACATTAGGGATCATTTTATATGCCCTGCCCATGTATGTGGCCGGCTTTACGCAAGCCTTAATGTGGAAAGAATTTAATCCGGACGGCTCCCTTGTTTACGGGAACTTCCTGGAAACGGTAAATGAAATTATGCCAATGTACTGGATGCGAGCAATTGGTGGCACCCTTTATATTGTTGGGTTTATCGTAATGTTGTACAACATAGTGGTTACAGTTCGCTCGGGTAGCAAAGTGGAAGATGAACTTGCAGAAGCAGCCGCGTTAACCCGGGTTTCCAAAAAAAGAATAGCAGGGGAAACATATCACACCTGGCTGGAACGTAAACCTATTAAATTGACAATATTTGCAACTATAGCCATTCTTATTGGAGGGATTGTGCAGATAGTCCCAACTATTCTTGTTAAATCCAATATACCAACTATTACCAGTGTAAAACCATATACTCCTTTGGAATTGGAGGGAAGAGATCTTTATATACGCGAAGGCTGTGTTGGTTGTCATTCTCAGATGGTCCGTCCTTTCAGAAGTGAGGTGGAACGCTATGGGGAATACGCCAAAGCCGGGGAATTTGTCTATGATCACCCTTTCCTTTGGGGCAGTAAACGAACTGGGCCCGATTTATTGCGAATTGGGGGTAAATATTCTGATAGTTGGCACCTTAACCATATGTATGACCCGCAAAGCACCTCGTCAGGTTCTATCATGCCGGCATATCAATGGATGGTCCGCAATGAGCACGATAGAAGTAATATACAGGGGAAAATGGAAGCTATGGTAAGTCTTGGAGTACCATATACAGAAGAGGAAATTGCTAATGCAGAGGCTTCCATGGAAGAACAGTCCATCCAAATTGAAGAAAACCTCTATGCTGATCCCGATTTTGTCAAAACTTATGAAGCAGATAAAAAAGACGCTTCGGAAAAGGGATTGGAATTTGTGGAAATGCGTGATCGTGAGATCGTTTCACTAATCGCCTACTTACAGCGCTTAGGTACAGATATTAAAGTTAAGGAAACCGACGAATTATTGTCAGAAAACAAGTAGATCATGCTAAAATTTATAAAAAATCACATGGAAAGTATGGAAGGCATTGCCACATATCCCATGATATCACTACTTATCTTCTTTGTATTTTTTGCTCTTCTTTTTTGGTGGGTATTTACCGCCTCCAAAGAGCATATAAAAGAAGTAAGTGAAATACCATTAGAAGATAATCAACCAAAACAATTAGAGCCATGAAAAATATGTCACCCTGGTGGATCAGAATCCCGGTAATATTCTTTATCATTTTCGGACTGATGGAGTACTTTATTGACTCCGGAGAAAAACCCGCATTTATTGAATATCCTATTACACAGTTCTTTTTATTAATGGTGTTATTGATTTTAATTGCCATTGAACTTATTTTAAAGTCCATTGAAAATGTTATGTTTCAAACCCTTTCTGCAGAAGGTAAAGAAAGGTATTTGGAATCCAAATCAAAGGAATGGGAATGGAGTTGGGGTAAAAAAATGTACCAAAAACTATTAGGCTCTAAACCCATCGAAGCTGAAGGCGAAATAGTTTTAGACCACAACTATGACGGTATAAAAGAGCTTGACAATGAGTTGCCACCATGGTGGGTTTACCTTTTCTATGCAACGATTATTTTTGCTGTTATTTACCTGATAAGATTCGAAATATATGGCGATTATGACCAGGATTTAGAATATGAAATGGAGGTAGCGGAAGCACAGGCCGAAATAGAAGCTTATAAAAAAACTGCAAAGGATCTGGTAGATGTCAATACCGTTGAATTGTTAACAGAGGCCTCTGATATTAGCGCAGGAAAATCCATTTTTGAAACCAATTGCGTTGTATGCCATATGGCAGATGGTGGCGGAGGAATTGGGCCCAATCTTACAGATGAATATTGGATTTTGGGAGGCGGAATTAAAAATGTCTTTAATACCGTTTCTGAAGGAGGACGAGCCGGCAAAGGAATGGTTTCATGGAAACAAACGCTGAAACCATTAGAAATGGCCCAGGTATCTAGTTATTTACTAAATTTCCAAGGTACTACAGCCGCTAATCCCAAGGTGGCGGAAGGAGATCTATGGGTTGACGAGAGTGCGCCAAAATAAGAAAATACGTCCTTTAAAGGTTATTCTGGAACAAAAGACAGGTTCTATAACTATTGTAATGAATGTCAGGTAGGAACAGGGAATAGTAATTAAAACTATGGGAGAGAATTTCAGGGATAGTATTGGGACCATTGACAAAGAAGGAAAGCGTGCCTGGATATTCCCCAAAAAACCCAGTGGAAGGTACTACAAATATCGAAAATGGGTTAGTTACGGATTATTGATTTTTCTCTTTGCTTCTCCATTTATTAAGATAAATGGCAACCAGTTTCTAATGTTTAATGTTTTAGAGCGTCGGTTCAATATTTTTGGATTTCCTTTCTGGCCCCAGGATTTTCATCTTTTTGTAATCTCTATGATCATAGGGGTAATTTTTATTGCGCTTTTTACTGTTGCTTTTGGACGTGTTTTTTGTGGATGGATGTGTCCTCAAACTATATTTATGGAAATGGTCTTCAGGCGAATTGAGTATTGGATAGATGGAGATCGTGGTGCTCAGATGCGTTTAGCAAAACAGTCATGGAATGCTGAAAAAATACGAAAACGACTACTGAAATGGGTTGTCTTCTTTGTAATATCATTTTTAATTGCAAATGTCTTCCTGGCCTATCTTATTGGGAGTGACAAATTAATCCAATACATCACGGATGGTCCTCTGAACCACGTTAGCACATTGGTATCTCTGCTTATTTTTACAGCAGTATTCTATTTTGTTTTTGCATGGTTCAGAGAGCAGGTCTGTATTATTGCCTGTCCCTATGGGAGAATGCAGGGAGTATTATTAGACAACAAGTCTATCGTAGTTGCCTATGACCATAAGCGGGGTGAAGCCGAAAATGGTCGCAAGAAATTTCGTAAAAATGAAGATAGGAATGCACTTGGTCATGGAGATTGTATAGACTGCTTTCAATGTGTTAATGTTTGCCCAACTGGTATTGATATTAGAAATGGAACTCAATTAGAATGTGTGAATTGTACGGCTTGTATAGATGAGTGTGATACGATTATGGAAAAAATAGATCTTCCAAAAGGTCTTATTCGCTATGCCAGTGAGGACAATATTGAAAGAAAGGCAAAATTTACTTTTAATCCCAGATTAAAAGGATACGCTGCCGTACTTACTATATTAATTGGAGTCCTAATTGGAATGCTTTTCTTACGAAATGATCTGGAAGCCAATATTTTAAGATTGCCCGGACAACTATATGAACATAAGGAAGGAAACATAATCAGCAATGTGTACACCTACAAACTGATAAATAAAACATCAAAAGACATTGATGATGTAAGTTTTAAACTTCTCTCACATAAAGGAAAAATTGATTTGGTATCACATCGCAGTTTTCAGGTCCCAGCACAGAAATTGGCAGAAGGCACTTTGTTTATAGAAATTAATAATACTGCATTGAATGGGGATAAAGACAAACTGAAGATTGGTGTATATAGTGGAGATCTATTAATTGAAACAACAACAACTAGATTCCTGGCACCAAGAAGTTATAATTAGGAGTATTCATTAATATGAAATATAAAGTATGAAGTTTAATTGGGGAACAGGAATAGTTTTGGCATTTGTTGCATTTATTGCGTTTATAATGTATTTCGTCATTCTTGCCAGTATAGATAACCGTGCCAATCATGATTTGGTCACGGAGGAGTATTACAAGGAAGAACTAGCTTATCAGAATGAGATTGACGCACTTTCTAATGCCAAAGATTATGCACCCCAGTTTAGTTTTGTACACCAGGAAGATGGGTTAGCAATTACTTTCCCGCCAAAATTGAATTATAAAGAAATGAAAGGTAAAGTGTCCCTATATAGACCATCCAATAAACACTTGGATTTTGACTTTCCTATAAGTTTATCCAATAAACATTTGCTCATACCTGACAAACGTTT
>CAJQNH010000051.1 GCA_905479615.1 uncultured Eudoraea sp. | reverse complement strand
TCCACTTCACTTTTTAACGTCCCATAAAAATTATCTCGGTATACCTCCTCCCATTCCAAAAAGTCATCATTCTTTATATGTCCTTTAAACTCATTAATCGACATAAAATAATAATTTACCCCATGTTTTTCTTTCCCTCTTCCCGGCCTTGAAGTGGCGGAAACGGAAAATGCCAGATTTAACTCCTCCTGTTTTAATAAATGTTTTACTATTGTTGTTTTGCCGCTTCCCGAGGGAGCAGAAAAAATAATAAGTTTACCTCCCTTCATCAAAGCACATTGAGCATTTGTTCCTTAACCTTTTCCAACTCATCCTTCATTTGTACAACTAGCTGTTGCATAGGCGCATAATTGGCCTTAGACCCTATCGTATTTATTTCCCTGCCTATTTCCTGGCTAATAAACCCCAGTTTTTTGCCATTTGAATCGGCAGATTTCATTGTCTCAATAAAATAGTCTAAATGGTTATCCAATCGCACTTTTTCTTCTGTAATATCATATTTTTCCAGGTAATAGATCAGTTCTTGTTCAAAACGGTTAGCGTCTAATTCGGTCTTTAGATCTGCTACTGCTTTTTCTAAACGCTCTCGAATTGTAGATAATCTATCCGGGTCCATTTGAACCACACTTTTTAGCAGGCCTTTTATGGAAGAGATTCTCTCAATAAAATCTTTTTCAAGCACTATACCTTCTTCTGACCTGAAAACATTTATCTCTTTTAAAGCATTCTCCAGCGTATCCTGTATGATCTTGTATTCGGAATCATCAATATCTTCCCGGTCGGTTTTAAGAGCATCCGGCAATCTTAAAGCCATTTCCATTAGTTTTATGTCATCCCCATCTGCGATTGCACTAAGTTGTTCCATATATTGTCTTAGAACGCCTTCATTTACTACTGATGTAGATTCGTTTCCGGTCATTTCCACATATAAACCAAAATCTATTTTTCCCCTGATCAATGAACTTGCAATAGTTTTTCTCAGTTGCAATTCCTTTTCCCTGTAGGCAGAAGGCATGCGGGCATTAATATCCAGGCTTTTACTGTTTAGGGATTTTAATTCGATGGTGATTTTTTTAGATGGAAGCTGCACCATATGCTTCCCAAACCCCGTCATGGATTGGATCATAAATTGTTTTTAATTTTCGTAAAGGTACTAAAATCTCAAAGTGAATTTTTAGTGCCCTGGCAATTTTACTATAATTCCCTAATCCATATATTTCTGAAGCTAACACGACTATTATCACTGTGATCCTGAAGCAACAAAGGTCCTTTGCCATGAGGTGGATTTTTTGGCCATCCTGTATAAGGAGTAGTTCCTTTAATCTCTACATGATCCTGTACAAGTACCCCATTGTGAATTACTGTAATGGTTCCGGATTTTATTTTACCCCCTTCTGAATTAAACTCCGGGGCATGGTAGATAATATCATAGGTATTCCATTCTCCTGTAGGCACCGAAGCTTTTGCTAACGGAACGTGCTGTTTGTAAATAGAAGCTACCTGGCCATTTACATAGGTGTCATTGTCATTATTATCTAAAACCTGAACTTCGTACAGCCCTGATAAAAATATCCCGCTATTCCCCCTGTTCTGGCCATCCCTTTGCACCTCAGCAGGAGACCTCCATTCAATATGCAACTGTACATCCCCGAATTTCTTTTTGGTTTGTATATTCCCTGCTGAATCTTTTACTGTCATACTGCCATCTTCATTCAGATGCCAAACCACAGAAGAACTATCATTCAACATCTCCCATTTTTCAAAATCACTACCATCAAAAAGAATAATGGCATCGCTTGGTGCACCCTTATTTCCTGTTGGGTTTACTATGGGTGGAACGGGTTCATAGAATTCTGTCTGTTCGGGTTCTGTAGGTTCTTCCCCCATGTATTCCTTATAAACTATTACCTCATCAGAAGTATCTTCATGAAGCATGGGCGTATCTTGAGACCCCTGTTTACAAGCTATAATCAAAAGGATAACTGACAACAAATAGTATCTATTCATGGTTACAATTCTTTTATCTTAATATTTCTATATCCTATACTTATCACTTCGCCATGATCCTGCAATGCGATCTTCCCGGTTTGGTACTTTCCAAAATCTTCCCAATCCGCAAATTTGGAATTAGCCACCATCGTTTCCCATCCTTCCCCGTTGACCGGGAACTCTACGATTTTTGTTCCATTGAGCACTACAATCCCCTCATTGGTCTTATGATTAATCGTAATCTCATAGGTATTCCATTCTCCGATGGGTTTAACAACATCCTCAGACGGTGCAATCATATCATAAAGAGCACCTGCCTGATGTGTTGTTCCGTTTTTGGCATCGGGGTGATTTATGTTATCTAAAACTTGTATTTCGGGTCCTGTATAGTAAGGTTCAATATGTTTAGGATCCTCAACAACCCCCCACATTATACCACTGTTAGCTCCTTCTGTAACCATCCATTCCAGCGATAATACAAAATCTGAATATTCTTTGTCCGTCACCATATTAAACCTGTTACCATCCGTTCTGGCCTCATCTGTTCGTAATATCATAGCCCCATCTTCCAATTTCCATGCATCCGGCACTTCCTTTCCCGGATAAATATGCCAGCCATCGAAGGACGTTCCGTCAAAAAGGACGGTCCATTCATTTTCTTCACTAGTGCCCACAGTAGATTCAATATTGGATGAGATGGTATTTTCCTTATCCTGATTCTTTGATTTTTCCTTACAACCGATTAAAAGGCCGGCAAATAAAATAATCCTTAGTATATTTTTCATATTTGTATTGTTTTAAATTCCCAAGATTTTTTTGAGCATTTCTTTATCAACGGCACCCCCGGCAAAATCATCGAATGTTTTTTCTGTAGCTTCAATGATATGATCCTGAATAAAGATTGCCCCTTCCCGAGCTCCCTGTTCGGGACTTTTTATACAGCATTCCCATTCCATCACCGCCCAAACATCACAACCGTATTGCGTTAGTTTTGAAAAAATGGTTTTAAAATCGATCTGTCCGTCTCCAAGGGAACGGTACCGACCTGCGCGGTCACCCCAGTCATTATAGCCGCCAAAAGCTCCTTTTTTACCAGTGGGGTTAAATTCAGAATCCTTAACATGAAAAGATTTAATAAATTCGTGATAATGGTCTATATAAGTGATATAATCTAATTGTTGTAAAATAAAATGGCTGGGGTCATAAAGTATATTTACCCGCTTATGATTTCCTGTTGCCTTTAGGAACCGCTCAAAAGTATCCCCGTCGTGGAGGTCTTCTCCGGGGTGAATTTCATAACATACATCAACCCCTTCCTCGTCATAATGATTCAATATTGGCAGCCATCTTTTGGCAAGTTCTTCAAAGCCCATTTCTACCAGTCCGGGTGGCCGCTGAGGCCATGGATGCCATGTGTGCCATAATAATGCTCCCGAAAATGTAGCATGTGCACTTATTCCTAATCTTCTGCTTGCCGTAGCCGCTTTTTTAACAACATCTATTGCCCATTCTGTACGTGCTTTCGGGTTGTTTTTTACAGCATCTGGAGCAAAATTATCAAACATAAGGTCATAAGCCGGGTTTACAGCCACCAACTGACCTTGCAGGTGTGTAGATAATTCAGTGATCTCCAATCCGTACGAATTAATGGTCCCCTTTAATTCATCGCAGTAGGTCTGACTTTCAGCTGCCTTATCTAAATCAATTAAAAAGTTTTCCCAGGTGGGTATTTGAATCCCTTTATACCCCAAGTCAGATGCCCATTTGCACATGCCATCAAGCGAATTAAACGGGGCTTTACTATCTACGAATTGGGCTAAAAAAACTGCGGGTCCTTTAATTGTTTTCATGATACGGTTCTGCTTAGTTAATCAAATTTGAGTTTTGTTATGTTTCAAGAATTAAATCCTATATTTAATGGGTAAAAATTCAACTATTATTTCTTCACTTGAGAAGTGTTAAATATAGTAATTAGATCAGAATTAAAATAACAATACCGCATGAATCAGAAGGAGAAATATGACGCCATAGTTGTAGGCACCGGAATAAGTGGAGGATGGGCTGCCAAGGAATTATGTGAAAATGGTCTAAAAACCCTGGTTCTCGAAAGAGGACATATGGTAAATCATATTAAAGATTATCCTACCATGAATATGGACACTTGGGATCTTCCCAATAACAATGAACTATCCAGAGAAGACCAGAAAAAATACCACAAGCAACGAAGGGTAAACTGGGCGCCTAAAGAAGATGTAAAACACTTTTTTGTGAACGATTTGGAGCACCCTTATGTGGAGACAAAACGTTTTGACTGGATTCGCGGTTACCATGTAGGAGGACGATCATTAACATGGGGACGTCAGAGTTACCGTTGGAGTAATCTTGACTTCGAAGCCAACCTAAAAGAAAACATTGGGGTAGACTGGCCGGTACGTTATAAGGATATCGCTCCATGGTATGATAAAGTAGAAGAATATATAGGGGTTAGCGGAGAAAAACTTGGTTTAAGCCATCTCCCCGATGGTAAGTTTCATCCTCCAATGGACCTTATGTGCCCTGAGGAAGATCTAAAAAATGTATTATCTGAGGAGTTCGATGATGGCCGGTTACTAACTATTGGGCGTGTGGCTAATATTACTAATAAAGAAGGTAATATAGAAGGAAGAACTCCTTGTCAGTTTAGAAACAGATGTTGGCGTGGATGCCCTTTCGGAGGCTATTTCAGTAGTAATTCTTCTACACTTCCCGCAGCAGAGCGAACTGGAAACATGACTTTACGGCCAAATTCTATTGTTCATGAAATTATTTATGACGATAATACCAAAAGAGCAACAGGAGTTCGTGTTATTGACAGGGAGACTCATGAAAAGCATGAATTTGAAGCAAAGGTGATATTCTTATGTGCCTCTTCAATGGCCTCTGTGGGAATTCTTCTGCAATCCAAATCAGAACGCTTTCCAAATGGCATAGGTAATAATCATGACCAATTGGGTAGAAACATAATGGATCATCACTATCAATTAGGCGCTTCTGCGAAAGTAGAAGGGCATCTGGATAAATATTATAAAGGCAGGCGCCCAAATGGATTTTATATTCCGCGGTTTGTAAATATGGATTCAAAGACCTCAAAGAAAGAATACCTAAGGGGTTTTGGATACCAGGGAGGAGCCAGCAGAGAGGATTGGACTGCTTCAGTAGCAGAACTCCATTATGGAAAAAGCTTAAAAGAGGCAGTGTTAAAACCAGGAAGTTGGCAAATTGGTGCTACCGGTTTTGGGGAAATGCTACCCTACCACGACAATAGAGTTACCCTGAGTACAACTGAAAAGGACCAATGGGGACTACCACAGCTAGACTTTGATGTTGAATTTAAAGAAAATGAATATAAAATGCGGGAAGATATTATCAGACAAATTACAGAAATGTTTACTGCCGCAGGATTTAAAGACATAGAGCCCTATGAAAGAGCTACCGGTCCTGGTCTTGGCATTCATGAAATGGGTGGAGCACGAATGGGTTGGAACCCCAGGACTTCTGTGGTGAACCAATATAATCAGGTTCATGATGTGTCTAATATTTATGTGACAGATGGCGCGTTTATGACATCTGCCAGCTGTGTTAATCCTTCCCTTACTTACATGGCCTTTACCGCCAGGGCAGCCCTTCATGCAGCAAAAGAGATTAATGCAGGTAAATTTTCCTAAACCAAAAGTGTATATTTTATGAAAAATGCATCAGCTAGAAATTTGTGGGGAGATTATTTAGACAATCACCTGGAATATGCCTTTTCAAATGAACCCAAGGTTACACAAATTGGTGAAAATGAAAAAGAAGTAAAGGAATCGCTCAATTTAATCTTATCAGGGAAAAAAAGAGCAACTTCTCATTCCTTATTAGGACTTCAGTATAGAAAGGAACCGCTTCCCAAAATTGGAGACTTTACTGTCCTAACAGATTGGAAAGGAGATGCCAAATGTATATTAAGAACAGTAGCTGTTCGTCTTAAACCATTCTTTAGTATTAGGGAATCTTATTCTAAAATTGAGGGTGAAGGGGATTTGTCCCTTACATATTGGAAAAATAAACACTGGGATGAATATACCAAAGAACTGGAAGCATTTGGAAGAGTTCCAAGAGAAAGCATGATCGTTGTATGTGAATATTTTGAAAAGGTTTTTGAAAGATAGACAACCATGTCTTTCTTCTTAGAAGTTTATTTATCTTAAAGAATCCATTTTTAAACCAATACCGCCATGCATAGTTTAGTAGCCAATAAGAAAAATTTTAGATTTTCCGCAACTCTAATAGGTCTCTTTCTTTTCCTGGCTACAAACGCCCAAGTCCCAAAATGGGAGAATCCTGAATGGGAGAATCCTGAAATATTTCAAATTAATCGAGAAGCCGCAACCGCTTCTTTTTACCGGTATGAAACCGTAAAAAATGCGCTAGAAAGTGAAAGTTGGGAGAACTCTCCTTTCTATCAATCTTTAAATGGATATTGGGATTTCAACTATGTTGAAAGTGTCCCTGAAAGACCTATTGACTTTTTCAATTCTGAATTTGATACTTCCGCCTGGGATAAAATCTCTGTCCCCTCTAACTGGGAACTAGAAGGACACGGTATTCCTATATACACCAATATAGTTTATCCCTTCCCCAAAAACCCTCCTTTTATACCCCATGCTGAAAATCCTGTAGGAAGCTACAAACGCAATTTTGAAATTCCCGAAAATTGGAACGGGAAAAATATATATCTGCACTTTGAAGGTGTAAGTGGTGCTACATACGTTTGGATAAATGGAGAAAAGGTAGGTTATAGTGAAGGTAGTAAAACACCTGCTGAATTTAATGTAACACAATACCTTCAAAATGGGAAAAATTCGCTGGCTGTCCAAGTATTGCGCTGGTCTGACGCCAGTTATATGGAAGATCAGGATTTTTGGCGGCTCAGTGGTATAGACCGCAATGTTTA
This sequence comes from uncultured Eudoraea sp., assembly GCA_905479615.1. GTDB lineage: Bacteria > Bacteroidota > Bacteroidia > Flavobacteriales > Flavobacteriaceae > Eudoraea. Next base: position 8,225 of record CAJQNH010000051.1, on the reverse strand, counting down.
CCTATATGCCACTAATAAAACAACCCTTAAAGACTATAGGGTAATTGCGGATTTAGAAAATAACTATACCGATGGTAAGCTCAACCTTAATTTAAAAATCAATACTTCTGACAAAAAAGCCACAGGATATCAAATACAGGTAAAGTTATTGGATGCTAATACCGAAATCTATGCAGAAACCAAAAAAATTGACCTTACAGAAGGGAACAATACAATAAACTTTGAAAAGAAGATACCCTATATAAAAACTTGGTCCGCTGAAAAACCCTATCTCTACACCTTACTATTTGTGGTCAAGAATAAAAAAGGAAGGGTTACAGAAGCTATAAGTTCAAAAATAGGTTTCAGAAAAGTAGAAATCACAAACAACCAATTTTTAGTCAACGGGCAACCTGTACTTATCAAAGGGGTAAACTTACACGATCATGATGAAGAAACGGGACACGTTATTAGTAAAGAGCTTACATTAAAAGACATGGAAGTGATGAAACGTAGTAATATAAACGCGATTCGTTGCAGTCATTATCCCAAGAACCCATTCTTTTATAGAATGGCAGATAAATATGGCTTTTATATTGTAGATGAAGCCAATATAGAAATCCATGGAATGGGTACTACCAATCAAGGACTTGATAAAAACGAAGAGGCAAAAAAAATTCACCCAGGCTACAGACCGGAATGGAAAGCCATGCATCTGGACCGTACTATTCGAATGTTCGAACGAGATAAAAACTATACCTCCATTGTTACTTGGTCTTTGGGAAATGAAGCGGGTAACGGTCAAAACCTAGAGGCCACCTACGCCTGGTTAAAAGCGCATGACTCCACAAGGCCAGTGCAATATGAAGGTGCAACAAAGTATGCGAATTCTGATATACAGGCACCTATGTACGCCACGATAGATGCAAGCATAGCCTATGCGGAAAACAATCCAAAACGTCCTTTTATACAATGTGAATATGCTCATGCTATGGGGAATAGCGTTGGCAACTTACAAGATTATTGGGATGCGATAGAAAAGTATGATGTATTACAAGGCGGATTTATTTGGGATTGGGTAGATCAAGGCCTTAAAACCAAAAATGAGGATGGAGTTGAATTTTATGCTTTTGGTGGGGATCTTGGTGGGCAAGATCTTCAAAACGATAATAACTTTTGCCTGAACGGAATCGTAAATCCTGATCGGTCTGCACATCCTTCCTTATATGAGGTGAAAAAAGTATACCAATACGTGAAATTTGACTCTGAAAATCCAAAATCGGGGAAAATTACCCTGACCAATAAATATGATTTTACAAATCTCTCGGAATACAATTTTTCCTGGAGGTTGATGGAAAATGGAATTCAGATCGCTAAGGGGAACCTGCCTGAGGTAAATTTAATTCCCTATGCATCAAGAGAAATACAGCTAGAACTTCCTGAACTTCCAAACGCAAACGCAGAATATTTTTTAAACATTTTTGCTACCACCAAAACAGCTTCTGCTTTAATCCCTGAGCATTTTTTAATAGCCTATGAACAATTTCAATTAACCGATTACACTCCCGTTTTTTTTGAGGATAATATTGAAGGATTATCGGTAAGGAAAGAAAATAACACTATCAAAGTCCTTGGAGATGGATTTGAAATTGGGTTTAACAGCGGTGATGGCAGACTTGTTACTTTGGATTACGGTCAAGGGAACATTATTAAAAAAGGACAACGTGTAAATTTCTGGCGTGCACCGACCGACAATGATTTTGGCTATAAGATGCCCTTGAAACTAAAAAAGTGGAAAGAGGCTACCGATAATCAAAACCTAGTTGCTTTACAATTGAACTCCAATGGAGGGAAAAAAATAATGGATGTGGTAAAATTGACCAACAATCCTTTTAAAGTCAAAAATAATTTACAGTTGACCACTACTTATGCCTTGCCAGCCCTTAAAGGGCAAGTAGCTTTAACATATAGCATCAACAATAAAGGGGAAATATTGGTAAGTACTCAGCTAACGGGTATTGATGAAGCTCTTCCCATTTTACCACGATTTGGTAATAATTTCATTATCGATAACGCCTACGAAAATGTAACATGGTATGGCAGGGGAGCCCATGAAAACTACCAGGACCGTAAAACTTCGGCCTTAGTGGGATTGTACAAGGTAAAAGTTGAAGATTTATATTTTGAATACATTCGTCCACAAGAAAATGGTAATCGCACCGATGTGCGCACACTTTCTTTTACCAATGCCAATGGAAAGGGAATTTTAATTACCGCCCCTACTACTTTTGGGTTTAGCGCGCATCACCAATACAATTCAGATTTTGATGAAGGGGAAGAGAAACAACAACGCCACACATTTGATATTCCAAAACGAGATCTGATCAACATCAATATAGACCAAAGCCAAATGGGTGTTGGGGGAGATAATAGTTGGGGTCTAATGCCACATAAAGAGTATCAAATACCTGCAACCAATCTATCGTTCAGTTATATGATACGGCCAATACAATAAAAGAAAAAGATATATTAATATAAAGAGCCGCTTTTAGGGGCTCTTTATATTTTCTGGTATAGTTAAGATTTTTCCATCTCCACCCAGGTATTTCCATTTTTATTTGATTCCACAGTAGCTTCTATAAAATTAAGCCCCCGAACACCATCTAACATGGTTGGGAATTCGCCGTTATTATAATCTTCTCCACGTATAGCCCGGGCAGCTCCTAAATAAATATTAGCCATGGAATCGAAAATCCCTTCGGGATGTCCTGGGGGTAATTTAGTTCCATCAAGAGATAGCTTAGAATTATATCCATGCCCCGGTTTATATATTTGAGTTGGTTCTGTATCACTCAACATATAGAGAAAATTCGGCCTTTCCTGTTCCCATACAAAAGCGGCTTTCTCACCATAAATTCTAATTGCCAATCCGTTTTCTTCACCTGTGGCTACCTGACTTCCCCTTATAACACCTTTAATATGTTCACCCATGCGTAATAATACAGTACCGTCTACATCCATTTGGTTATCATCATAGAGGTAATTAAAATCGCACAACAAGGAGTTTACTCTTAAACCTGTAGTATACTCAATAAGATTAAAAGCATGCACCCCTATGTCTCCCATACATGAACTTATTCCTGCCTTTTTTGGATCCAGCCTCCAGACAGATGAGCGTTTTTCTTTATCGTGAATTATTGTATTAATCCATCCCTGGTAGTATCTGGCATCTACTTTATGAATCTTACCTAAAGCCCCTTGCCTGATCATCTCACGCATTTGACGAACCATAGGGTAGCCCGTATATGTATGGGTTACGGCAAAAACCGTACCTGCCTTTTTATGAGCCTCCTGCAAAATTTTCGCTTCTTCCAAAGTAGTCGTCATTGGTTTCTCGCAGATCACGTTAAAACCATTGTCCAAGAGTTTCTTAGCCATTGGGAAATGCAGGAAATTTGGCGTAAGAATCGAACAAACCTGAATTCTTTCTTCTTTAGGCAACTTTAATTCCTCCTCAATAAGGGTGTCAAAATCCTTGTAGATCCTATTTGTTGGAACATCAATTTCTTTTGCAAATTCCATGTTCAATTCGAAATTGGGATTAAAAACTCCACCCACTATTTGGTAATTATCATTTATATGCGAAGCTACTCTGTGCAATACCCCAATGAGAGAATCTCCTCCTCCGCCTATTACTCCTAATCTAATTTTTTTTGCCATTTTATTATTTCATTTTTATTATTCTAATATTCATCTTTGCGTTAAATCTTTTCAAAATATGTCTTTTTCTCTTGAATCTTAATCTCGTGAATAAACCTATATAACCGGTTCAATTTATATAAAATATCTAAGATTTATAGTCAATTTTTTCGTTTTTAAACAAGAACGCAAACAATACAGAAACCCCAAGTGCAAATGCTGCAGGAAACATCCAGATCATTTCCCAATTATGTGAGAGATTTTCCAGCGTAAAATAATCTGTTATTCTTCCCGCTATCCAGAATCCCATTAACATACCAACTCCATATGTGGCCAGGGTAATCAATCCCTGGGCGGCACTTTTATATTTTGGCCCCGCTTTGCTATCAGTATATATCTGACCGGATACAAAAAAGAAATCATAACAAATCCCATGTAAAGCAATCCCCAGAAGGAGAAGGAATGAAAATTCCCCGGCGCTTCCATAAGCAAAACAGATATAGCGTACCGTCCAGGCCAACATGGCCACAATCATTGTGTTTTTAAAGCCAAATCTCTTAAAAAATAATGGCAATAGAAGCATAAACAGAATCTCTGATATTTGGCCTATGGTCATTTTACCTGCCGGGTTTGAAACTCCAATTTCACCCAGGAATTGTCCTGCATGCTGATAGTAAAAGGCTAAAGGAATACAAATGAATACTGAAGCAAGAAAAAACACCAAAAAATTTCTGTCCTTCAAAAGTTTTAAGGCTTCCAAGCCAACAATATCTGCAATCCTAATTTTTCTTTTCCCTATTATTGAAGGTGGTGTTTTTGGCAGGGTAAAACTAAAAAATCCCAATATCCCTGATGCTACTGCAGTCATTAAGAATGTATTTCTAAGATAGCCTTTAGCTAAACCCTCCATAGAGTCCCAATGAAAGAAATAACTAATCGCTAAACCAGCTACGATCCAACCTGCGGTTCCAAAAACGCGAACAAAGGAAAATTGTTTTGCCGGGTTATCCATCTGATTAAAGGAAACCGAATTTACCAGGGCTAAGGTTGGCATATACAAAATCATGTAACCTAAAATATAAGGGTAAAATCCACTAAAACTAGTTGCATAAGCCAACTGCACCATTAAAATTGCCCCAATAAGGTGGAGTACTCCCAAAATTCTTTCGGCATTAAAATAGCGGTCCGCAATGAGTCCTATAATAAATGGAGCAATAATTGCCCCCCATGATTGTGTAGAATAAGCCATGGCGATTTCAGGATCACTTGCCTCCAGACTATTAGGTAAATAAATACCCATAGTAACATACCAGCTACCCCAAATAAAAAACTCCAAGAACATCATCACTGAAAGTTGAACCTGAATCTTTTTATTCATGAAATATTCTGCTAGCGTTTATAAAAAATATAGTCTAATGAGAGAGGCTCAAGTTCATTTTCCCTGAAATTCATTGCTATTTGGGACCTGTGATGTGTAGAATGGTTTATAATATGAAATAATATATCCTGTAAAGTACTTATAAAAAGCCTTCCTTCTTCATTATCAAAGTCTATCCTTATTTCAAAATCTGTGGCATTCGTGGTTATTTCAAAAGAACTTCGTTGGTTTTCATAATGAATATCCCCCCAATTTTTAATAGGGTGTATCTGCCAAACTTTATAATCAGCAGGTTTTCCAAGAATTCTTGCATTCCATATATTGTGCGCATTAAGGATATGGCTGAATAACATTATGCTTTTCTCCGGAACCTTATCAAGCTTACTGCACTCCTCAATGAGCTTTTTATTGCAAAAAAAATTGTAATCAAAAAGTTGATTAAAAAAAACTTTCATAGGATATGATGCGCGGTTAGGTAACTTCTTTAGATGCTTTGAGCAATAAATCTCTTGTGGCTATAATCCCTTCTTCTTCGGATAATTCACTTCCTTCGTATTCAACACCAACATAACCCGTATAACCGGCATCTTTAACAATTTGTAGCATATGAACATAGTCTATTTCAGTCTCATTCCCATTTACGTCAAAATCGTGTGATTTAGCGCTTACTGCTTTGGCATGTACCATTAGTTCCTTTACGCCTTTATAAATATCGTAATTCTCTGCACAGCCGGCAGTGTAATCTTTTGGATCTTTTCTTTTTATACAGAAATTACCAAAATCAGGTAAAGTACCACAATTTGACATATTAACCTGGGTCATCACTTCACAGAGCATAGCAGCATTTGATGAAAGTCCTCCGTGATTTTCCACAAGTATATTTATATTCTTAGTCTTTGCATATGTGGAAAGCTGTGTAAGACCGTCAATTGAATTGGCTTTCCATTCAATTGGATCAGAACTCCCCGAAAGATTTACTCTAATTGAGTGGCAACCCATAGCGGCGGCGGCATCAACCCATTTATGATGATTTTCAATCGCTTTTTTACGTTCTCCAGAATCAGAAGTTGCAAGGTCTCCTTGCCCATCGATCATTATCAGGACATTCTTTAAACCGTGTTTTTCAGCCTCTGCGTTGGATTTATCCACAAAAGATTGCATGGCTTCCTTTGAAAAATTAGCGGGCTCTAACTCTTTGTTGTATAGCTGGCTTACATACTCCAGTCCTTCAAATCCCCAATTCTTAGCTTTTTCGGCAAAAGTATAAGGATCAACACCATCATTATTAATCATATTGTGAACAGACCATTGTGCCAGTGATAATTTAAAAAAAGGGGCCGTGGTCATGAGGGCATCTTTTTCAACATTTTCTTCTTCTTTTACAGCTTTCTTTTCATCCTTGCAGGAATAAATTCCAAGCAGAGAAAAACCTATTCCGGCCTGGGTGCTATTTCTAATGAATATTCTTCTTTTCATAAGTCCTATTATATTGGATAGTTAACAGTTTGTAAAATTCTTTGATACTGCTATTTTTAATATGAAATTGAATAGTTTGAATCATAATAGTTGTTGCTCAACCCTTATAAAACATACTTTTTTTATATTCTCAGTTTACATATCGTTTTAATGCAGACCCCATAAGTAAATATACCTTTAAATGTAGAAAATTAATTTTATATTTGATACTTTTAGCAAGTAAACAATAGTATTACATGAGTAAATTTTATTTCAATGAAGAACAGGATTCATATGATGCAATTGTTGTAGGCACCGGTATTAGTGGTGGTTGGGCAGCAAAAGAATTGTGTGAGAAAGGACTAAAAACACTCGTTCTGGAACGAGGGCGAATGGTAAAGCATCGTGAAGATTATCCCACCGCAAATATGGATGCCTGGGACTTTCCCAATAACGGGGAACTGCCCCCGGAAGAAGCAGCCAAACAGTCAAAACAAGCACGTACAGGCTATACCACAAGAGCACAACATAATTTTTGGTTCGTCAATGACCTGGAACATCCCTATAATGAAACAAAACGATTCGACTGGATGCGCGGATACCACGTGGGTGGGAGATCATTGCTTTGGGGGCGTCATAGCTACCGTTGGAGCGATCTGGATTTTGAAGCTAATAAAATGGATGGCATAGCCGTTGACTGGCCGGTCCGATATAAGGATATAGCTCCCTGGTATAGCAAAGTTGAAACTTATATTGGGGTGACGGGGGAAAGTTTAGGGCTTCCACAATTACCAGACAGTGAGTTTGAGCCTATGATGGAACTAAACTGTATTGAACAACATGTCCGTGAAAAGGTAGCCGATAATTTTGGGGGGCGCGTTATCACCGCTGGCCGAGTAGCCCATATTAACAGTGCTAAACAGTTTGACGGGGACGGAAGAACCCGTTGTCAATTTAGAAACAGATGTATTCGGGGATGTCCTTTTGGCGCATATTTCAGCAGCAACTCCTCTACCTTACCGGCAGCAGAAGCCACCGGAAATATGACCCTGAGACCAGATTCTATTGTTCATGAGGTTATGTACGATCCCGATACCAAAAAAGCAACCGGCGTAAAAGTAATAGACAGGATTACCAAAGAAACCTTTGAATTTAAAGCAAAGGTGATATTCCTTTGTGCCTCTGCCATAGCTTCTACATCCATATTGATGCAATCAAAATCGGATCGGTTCCCCAACGGAATGGGTAATGATTCTGATCAGTTAGGCAGAAATATTATGGACCATCATCTGGGGGTAGGCGCCGCAGGAAAATATGACGGTTATGAAGACAAATTTTACAAGGGAAGAAAACCTAATGGTGTCTATGTACCTCGCTTCCGGAATATTGGTGGAGATACTAATATGAAAGAATTTACACGCGGCTATGGTTATCAGGGAAGTGGTAGCAGGGGTAATTGGGAAGATGCCGTTTCCGAATTATCGCATGGAAAAGATCTTAAAGAGGCTATCTTAAAACCAGGTGGCTGGACCTTTGGGATGAGTGGTTTTGGCGAAGTATTGCCCTATGAAGATAACCGGATGACATTAGACTATGACAAATTAGATGGTTGGGGATTACCAACGGTAACATTTGATGCTGAGTTTAAAGAAAATGAGTGGAAGATGCGGGAAGACATGAAAGAACAGGCGTATGAAATGCTGAAAAAATCCGG